>JBOGNS010000332.1:0-4065 GCA_050747305.1 Candidatus Acidiferrales bacterium
TCCCGGCCATTGCGCGGCATCGCTACTTCGAAATCATCCATTGGAGCAAAGAGGACGCACAGCGCGCCGAATATTACGCCGGCGATACCCGCCGCATGGAACTTGCCGCGGCAAGCCCCGACTTGGATACGTTCCTGGCCTCCCTGGAGATGTGCGCGCGGGTTGAGAGCGTCAATCGCAACAACATCGAGCGCGTCACGCAACTGGTGAATAAGAGCAACCAGTTCAACCTGACCACGCGGCGGCGAACGCTGGCGGAGGTGGAGCGCATTGCCAATGATCCCGCGTGGGCCACCCTCACCGTTGCCTTGCGCGACAAACTCGGTGACAACGGCCTGATCTCCGTGATTTTCCTGAAGGATGAGGATCAGGAGCTTCTCGTGGACACCTGGGTCATGAGCTGCCGCGTGTTGCAACGAGGCGTCGAACAATTGGCCCTCGATGAGTTGCTGCGCGTCTGCCGGCAACGTGGCCGTGACCGGCTGAAAGGCGTGTACATTCCCACCGAGCGCAATGGCATGGTGCGCGATCTCTTGCGCGGCCTGGGCTTTTCCCCAGCGGGCGGCGACGGGAGTGCGACCGCCTGGGTGCTCGATGCCAAATCCCCGCTTGCGCCTGCGCGCTTGCATATTCAAGTGGAGCGATCCGAATGAGCGATGTCCGCCAGCGTTTGCAAGAGGTTTTCGAGGATGTGTTCGACCGGCCCATCCTCCTGACCGATGAACTCTCAGCCAAAGACGTCGAGGACTGGGACTCACTACAGCACATTAACCTGATTATCGCGGTAGAGAAGCGCTTTCGCATTCGCTTTGCAACAGCGGAGATCTCCCGTCTGAAGGAGCCGGGACAAAACATCGGATCATTTGTCCGCATGCTGGAGGGCAAAGTGGCGGCCACGGGCGCTGGGCCTTCGCGGACATAAGATTCATGGAATTCTTCTCACTTCAATTCCTTGTGTTCATCGCGTTGCTGGTGCTGGCCTACGAGCTGGGCCCGGTGCGGCCGTATCGGCGCGTGATCCTGAGCCTCGCCAATCTGGTGTTCCTTCTCACCTTCCTCGAAAACATGTCCGACGCGCTGGCGCTGGCCGGATTTGTCGTCTTGTCCTATGGCATGTTGCTGGCTGCGCAAAGGTGGCGGTGGCGCTGGACCGCAGCGATCTCCATTCTGCTCGCCGTGGTTTTCCTGCTGCTGCTCAAGCGGTATGACTTCCTGCAAGGCTGGCTCCCGGCGGGTCTGCTGCAGCATTCGCTCAGCATCATCGGCATTTCTTACATGACCTTCAAGCTGATCCATGTGATCGTGGACCTGCGGCAGGGCCAACTGGCGCCTCTGGATTTGCTTTGCTACGCCAACTATCAGCTCGGTTTTTTCTCGCTGGTGGCCGGTCCCATTCAGCGCTACAACGATTTCCGTGATTTCTGGACACGCTGTGATCAAATCGATACCGCTCAGGGGGAGGGGCTGCGCGCCTGGAATCGCGTGCTCACCGGGCTGCTGAAGGTCGGCGCGCTGGCTCCGGTGGCCTTCTACGTGTACGAGGCGGCGCGGGGGGCCATTTCCTCGAGCTCTTCAGCGGGCCTAACCCTGGCAGCGTTCCTGGGTTTTTTTTACGCGTATCCGGCGTACATCTACTTCAACTTCTCGGGCTACTGCGATGTGGTGATTGGCGCCGCGCGCATGTTGGGCATGCATCACCAGGAAAACTTCGACCGCCCGTATCTGGCCCGCGACATGATTGACTTTTGGAACCGCTGGCATATCAGTCTGACGCTTTGGATTCGCGACTATGTTTTCATGTCGTCCTACAAGTCGCTGGTCGAGCGCTGGCCGCGTGTTGCAAAGCCTGCGGGCTACGTACTGCTGTTTGTGGCGTTGCTCTTGGCGGGGATCTGGCACGGGCCTTCGCTGAATTTCGTGGTTTTCGGCCTGATCCACGGCGTCGGGGTAGCGGTGGCGCAGCTTTATTCGGATGCCTTGCGAGCCGGTCTTGGGCGCGACGGCATGCGCGCCTACTTGGCAAACCCGTGGATCCGCAGAGTGGCAACCGGGGTCACGTTGAACTACGCTTGCCTTAGCTTTTTGTTTTTTGTGCCGGGCATGGATGGCACGATGAGATTGCTGCGGGCCGTGGGCGCGCGGCTGCTGTGAGGAGGACTCGATGATCGGAAGACTGCTGCGAACGATGAAGGAGCGACTGGCCTCGCCGCACGTCCCGTTTCTCTACGTCCTGCTGAAGACGATCTTCGTCATCCTGACTCTGCTCGTCTTCGCCGGTCGTGGAGCCCAAAACGTGGTGTACATGAATTTCTGAGCGATGAGCAAATCAACCGACAGCAAAGCGGCGGCCTCAAAGACGGAGGTTTGCCTGATCGCAGGCGCCTCCCGGGGGATAGGCGCTGCGATAGCCGAGCGACTGGCGCGGCCAGGGCGCAGGCTATTCCTCAATTGCCGCTCGCATGGCCCCGAGGGATCGGAGGTTTGCGATCGCATCAGCCGCAAGGGAGTGAAAGCGGAGCTCGTTGCTGCGGACATATCCGATCCTCAATCGGTTTCGCAGATGATGGGTGCGGTCGGCCAGCCCACCGGCCGTCTCGATATCTTCGTGCATTGCGCCGCTCTGCCGCTGGTTCCCAAGCGCGTTGCCCAATTGAATTGGGAGCAAGACGTGGTACCTCAGATTGCGGTTGGCTGCCGAGGGTTCCTGAATTGCCTGCAAGCGGGAAAGCCACTACTTGCGGATGGGAGCAGAATCGTTGTCCTCCTCACTGACGCGCTGTTCCACACGCCGCCCGTGCAGATGGGCGCATACCTGGCCGCAAAGGGGGCGTTGTGGGGGCTTATGCGCGCGGCGGCCAAAGAACTACTTCCGCAGGGCATTCGCGTGAATGCCGTCTCTCCGGGCATGACCAAAACATCGCTGCTGCGCAATTACGACGAACGCGCGCTGGAAATCATCGCCGCAGACCATCCACTGGAGCGCTTGGCTGAGCCGGATGAGGTGGCTTCGGTGGTGGAGATGCTTTTGTCGGATGCCGGCCGGTACATGCAAGGCGCCAACGTGATCGTCAATGGCGGCGCCGAGTTCTAAAGCTCGATTGGCTTGCTACGGATCACTCCCGCGTTTCCGCGTCATCTGCGCTGACAGGACGTGAAGGCTTGGCGCGGTGGCGTTGGATGCGGGCGATACGGTCGTCTTCCCACGCCGTGCGATGCGCGTTCGCTTCCTCCATGCTGCGAAACTTGAAGAGCCCGCGCGGCGGGACGTAGGACCCAGCCATTTCCCACGCCCTGTGCCATACCAGCCGAATTACGAGCGGCAGCCGCGGATCGTCCGGCCGAAGCCACTGCGCGCGACGCATCTCGTCCAGACTGCGAAATTTGTACACAGGCATCTATTCGTCCTTCGTGCCGAATCGTTCCTGAAGCAGCGCCGCATCCATGCGATCGATCGGGCGGACCGTGTCTTTCTTCATCCGATATAGAGTTTGCGGCGTGGCGAGCTGAACCTTCACGCCCTGCCACTCTGTCATTGTAGCCTGCAAATCTTCGTAGCGGAATGCCTCACCGAAACGCGCAACGATATCAATTCCGAAAACTTCGCCCGGCGGCCCGTACGTAATCGCCGGATACTCTCCGGCCAAGTCGTCGTAATGAATCTCATCAATCGCCGGATCATTCCAGACGCTGCGTAACGCGCGCTTAAGTCGCTCCACATTCCCTTCGTCCAGGCGAACCACGATGTCGACGTCTTGCGTTGCGCGCGTGATGCCATTCAAATTGATGGCGATCCCTCCGACCAGAACGTACTCGACAGACTCCTGTTCGAGGGCCCGCAGAAAGTCAGATACCCTGTCGAAATTCATCGCGATCAGTCTAACAGAGGTATCCGGACCGCGTGCGAAGCCGCGACGAGCTCTTTCGCCAACCATTTAGGGAGTGAATTCGTCTATAGTGGAAGTACCCAGACCATCCAACTTGAGCTGAGGTGGCTATGCGCCTGAAGACCATTGTTCTCCTGGTAGTTATGTTCGCCGCAATGAGCATCGCCGGGCCGCGCTGGAC
>JBOGNS010000333.1:0-2564 GCA_050747305.1 Candidatus Acidiferrales bacterium
GGCCCATGGTGTAGAGATCGCCGATGGGGAGCATCGCCAGCTCCGGCGCGTAAAGGTCGGCGATCAGTTTCATGTCGCCGAAGACAGCGGTGTCGCCTGCGTGATAGAGCGTGAGCCCGCCGGGCAAGCGCACAATCCAGCCGGCCGGCTCGCCGCCGTAGATTACCCGGCCGTCGTCTTCAATGCCGCTGGAATGAAAGGCGTGCACCATGGTGACTTCGAGGTCGCCAACTTTTTGCGATCCGCCTTTATTCATGGGCAGGGTGTTGCGCACGCCTTTCGAGGCCAGCCAAACGTGAATTTCGTAATTGCAAGCAATGCGCGGCTTGAATTTTTTGGCCAGCGCGAGCGTGTCGCCCAGATGATCGCCGTGCCCGTGGCTGATCAGGATGCTATCCACGCGCGCGGGCTGCTTGTGCGGCTCAGGACACTTCGGGTTATCGCTGAGCCACGGATCGATCAGCGTCGCTGCGCCGCTCGGAGTAATGATCTGAAATGTGCTGTGACCGAGCCAGGTGACTTTGTTGCCGCGCGTCTTGAGCATCGAATTTCTCCTTTGCGAATCCATCGCAACGATTCTACCGCGCGCGGTCGGAGGGGTTGCAATTGAAAGCAGCAGCTTGTATGGGCTGCGGATTGATGGTATATAGCCAAGCTTTCGAGTTGCGAGCGAGTCGCCACTTGGTTCACACTAGTAGGCTGTCAAGGAGACGAACTCATGGCGTACGTAATTGCTGAGCCGTGCATCGGCACCAAGGACACCGCGTGCGTGGATGTGTGCCCGGTGGATTGCATCCACCCGCGCAAAGACGAGCCGGCGTTTGAGAGCGAGCCGCAACTCTACATCCATCCCGACGAGTGCATCGACTGCGGCGCCTGCGTTCCCGTATGCCCGGTAACCGCCATCTTCGCGCTGGAAGACCTGCCGGAGAAGTGGAACAATTTCACGCCCATCAACGCCGACTGGTACAAGAACAAAGCATAGACGCAGGTGCTTGACGAGCGGAAAACTTCACAAGTTTTCGCGGCGCCTCGGGTTTGCCGGGCGCCGCTTTTGTTTTGTGCCTTAGCGCGCCGCGTCGCTCCGCGAGCCGCCGCTACATGGCTCGATGCGCGGCAGTTCGCGCAACGGCAAGCCGCTGCCGGCGGCGAGGGCCTGATGCCAGCGCCGCACGCTCCCGCGTAAGTCAGCCAGGCGCAAGCCGCGATAGTCGGCGGGGAAGCGCGCGATCTTTGCCAAGCCGCGGCGCATCAGAGACTCGGCCCCGGCGCGATTTCCGCACATGTAGTGATGGAATGCCGCCGCCACCTGAATGATCCCTTGCAGGAAAGTCTTATCCGGCTCCGGCGCAGGCAGCCAGACGGCTTCCCAGCTTTCGTGGCACTCGAAAAATTCGCGCCGGTTGAACTGCTCGATGCCGCGCTGCCAGAGATCTTCGCTGAGGTGCATTTCAATTTGATTCGCAGACATTTTGGAGTGCGGCAGCGAAGCTGCCGCTTTGTTTTGCGTTGAGCGATCACCCTTCAAGCGCCACGCCGCACAGGACGCCGCGCTGAAGCGCGGCGCTACACTTGTTCGTATCGCGAAGCCGCTGCATGATAGCAAATTCGCGTTGCGCAAAAAGGGGGCAGGCAAAGAAGAGGGGCAGGCACAGGGGCCTGCCCCTACATTTTGAGACGAAGCATGACCATAGAGTTACAGTTGCCCGGCGTGAAGCTGGGTACGGTGGAAGCCAATGCGCTGCGCGTGGCGCCGGCGGACGAAGCGCTGGCGCGCGAAATGCATGAGGTGTGCGAGCGGCTGCGAAGCAAGCTGACCGTGGAACAGGTGGCGGGCCTGGAGTCGATTCGCGCCGTGCGCGGCATGTTCCGCGCGTGGGGCGTGGACCCATCGAAGTATCGCCCGTCGTCGGAGGCGCTGCTGCGGCGTGTGGCGCAAGGCAAAGGGCTCTACCGGCTCTCCAATGTAGTGGACATTGTGAATTTATGCTCGGTGGAAACCGGCTGGCCCTATGGCTGTTACGATGCGGGAAAGCTCGCCCCGCTGGTCACGCTGCGTCATGGGCAACCGGGCGAAACTTACGAGCGCATCGGGCGCGCCATGTGGCACCTGCACGGGCATCCGGTGCTGGCCGACCAGCAAGGGCCGTTCGGCAGCCCCATGAGCGATTCCACGCGCACCATGATCACAGAAGAAACACAATCGCTGCTGCTTACAGTCTTCGCGCCGCTGGAATCCTCGAATGAAAAGCTGCAAGCCGCGCTGGAACGCTTCGCATCGCTGCTGTCGCGCCACGCTTCGGCGCAGGCCACGCGCCTGGCAATCATTATGCCGTAGGGGCTGCGATCCTAGACAGGGGATCGTTAGGCGCTCTTCGTGACGGATTGCGGCAGCGGCCGCTTTACCAGCATGAAGATCGAGATCAGGTAGATGACCACGATGATCGCGGGGATCACGACGAAGCGCTGCGCCGGAAACGCGAACCACGCGATGACGATGAGAATGGTGCGGCTGATAGCGTGAAACAGTCCCACCGGGTGCTGCAGCATCCACGAAAACGGAA
>JBOGNS010000334.1:0-29873 GCA_050747305.1 Candidatus Acidiferrales bacterium
GGGTGGTGGTCTCAATCGCTTTTTTTTCGCGCCGGAACCAGGCCATAGAGATTGGGTGATTTGCGATCGGGTGATTGGGTGATTGCTGGCGGAACTTTTAGGCGCAAACGTAGCCGCCAACCGGCGGCACGCACAATCGCCAAATCACAAATCACCAAATCACAAATTCAATAGTCGATGCCGCGCTGCGCCAAAATGCCCTTTGTGTACGGGTGCTTCACTTCCTTCATTTCGGTGACCAAGTCGGCCAGCTCGACCAGCTTCGGGTGCGCGTTGCGCCCGGTGCAGATCACGTGCACCTGCTCGGGGCGCCGCGCCAGCGCATCCGCCACGCGTTCGGCATCCAGCATTTTATAGCTGATCACATAATTTATCTCGTCGAGGATCACCAGCTCGTATGTGCCGGAGTTGATCTGCTCGAGCGCGAACTCCCACGCTTCTTCGCACAGGCGCACGTCCTCGGGATCGGTTTCCGCGCCGCCGACTTTCACGAAGCCGCGGCCCATCGGACGGATTTCGATTTTGTCGTCGCCTAGCATCTTGGCGGTGTCGAGCTCGCCGTAATGCCACGAGCCTTTGATGAACTGCACCATCAGCACGCGCAACCCCTGGCCGATGGCGCGAAAGGCGGCGCCCAGCGCGCAAGTCGTCTTGCCCTTGCCCGGGCCGGTATAAATGATGAGCAGTCCCTTTCCCTCAGGCATAAGAACAGTGGTCAGTGGCCGGTGGTCAGTGACTAGTGACCCGCGGAGTGAATCGAGAGTGTGTATGCCGGCAGGGAAAACGTCAAGCCCGGTTCTTTACAACGCGAACCACAAGGTTGAAACTAGGCGGCGCTGGCGTACGCTGCACAATGCGGGTTGAAGTCGTCCTAAGGATTTCGATGAATCCGCTGTTGCAAGACATCGTGGCGCTGCTGGCCATCACCAACCCGCTGGGAGCAATCCCGGCGTTTCTGGCGATCACCAAACGGGTGGACTCGCGCGAGCGCTGGGGCGCAGCGATTCGCGCGGCGCTTGCGGTGGCAACGATCCTCGCGGTGGCTGCGCTTGCGGGCACTCCGATCCTGAAAGCTTTCGGCATTTCCATGCCGGCCTTTCGGGTTGCGGGCGGGCTGGTGATTCTCCTGATGGGGCTGGAAATGATGCGCGGCACGCCCACCCGGGTGCAGCACGACGAGGAGCTAAAGGCGTCCGCGGCAGATCAGGTGCTGGTGCCGCTGGCGATGCCGTTGATTGCCGGGCCGGGCGCGATCACCACGGTGATTACGCTCTCGGCGCGCGCCGCAGGCTGGCGGGAAGTTGCGATGCTGCTTGGCGCGGTGCTGGTGATTGCGACGATTACACTCTTGACGCTTTCGTCCGCGGCATGGCTGGGCCGCAAGATTGGCGAGCGCGGGCAGCGCATTCTGCTGCGCTTCATGGGGCTGATACTGGCGGCGGTCGGTGCGCAGGTTCTGCTCTCCGGCTTGCATTCCTTCACGCCGGGCTAACGGAAGAGCTCCTGGCGCGCGGTTTCGCGGATCGCCACCACCGCGGGATGTTGCAGCTTGCGCTCACCGGAAATCGCGTAGAAATGGCCGCGCACGTTACGCACCCCGCCGATGTGCCGGATGTCATAATCTTTCCGGAATTGACTCTCGAGAATCGAAGGGACCGGGAATACTCCCGTGCCCGCTTGCCCGAAGACGCGCAGCAGAGCAAAGTCTTCGAACTCCCCGGCCAGCATGGGACGCACTTCGTGCGCTTCGAGCCACTGGTCGAGATCGCGGCGGATGGCCGTGTCGTCGGTGGGCAGCAGCACCGGCGCTCCGTTCAAAGATTTGGGGAATCCGCGCCGGTAGCGCCGCGCAAGCTCCGGCGTGCCAACAAAGCTCACGCCGCAGTCACCGAGATGGTGGCTGTAAGCCCGCACGTTCAGGCTGGGTGTGATGGGCGCATCGGAAAGCACCACGTCGAGCTCGTGAATCGCCAGCTCAGCAACCAGCCGCTCCAGACCCGCCTCGCGGCACACCACCTGCACCGGCTCGGCCAGGCGCAGTGCCGGCTCGATCAGGCGATGCGCGATCTCCTTTGGTAGCACGTCATCCACGCCAATCACCAGGCGCAGGGGGCGGCCCGTGGGGCGCTGCTTCACGGCATCCATCATTTCGCGGCCAAGACTGAAGATCTCGTCCGCATAGCGGTACACCATGCGGCCCACGTCCGTGGGAACCAGAACGCGGCCGGAGCGGGCGAGCAGTTTTTCTCCCAATTGATTCTCGAGGCTTTTCAGTTGCGCGCTGACGGTGGGCGGCGCGAGACGCAGCTCTTCGCAAGCTTTGGTAATGGTGCCGGCGCGCACGACCGTCCAGAAGTAAAGCAAGTGATGGTAATTCAGCCATTCCATGGGGCGATTCCTATAATTCGGTTAAGCCTAACTATTATACGCATATTTTCTACTTGTCCTAATAATCGGAAAGGGCTACAAAGGGTATGCAAAGACAACGAAGGGAGGCAGAAGAACTCATGGATGTCCACGTTCACATCCACAATCCCGACCTCGTCGATGCGTTGCGCAACTATATCGAGCGCAGGCTGCATTTCTCGCTGGGCCGGTTCGCAGGCAGGCTGGGCCGGGTGAAAGTGAAAATCGCCGACGTGAACGGCCCGCGCGGTGGGATCGATAAGTCTTGCCGCATCAGCGCGGAGCTGCTTCCGAATCACAGGCTGGTGTTGCAGGAAGCGGTGGACGCGAACCTGTTCGTCGCGGTGGACCATGCGACGGAACGCATCGGGCGAACGTTTGGCAGGCAGGTGGAGCGCGACCGCGACGTGCGAACGGCGCGCGAAACGGCCGGAAGCCTTCCGGCAGCTTGAAGAAGGAAGGAGGCGAAACGACATGCAATGGTTGCAATTCCTGGCGGTAGTAGCCGTGGCGTATGCGGTAGCAGCGGCAGCGGGCGCCGCCGCGCGGTTCAAGCAGACGATCCGGCGGAAGGGGCCGGCGAGGCCCCTCGACAACCCACAGTTCTCACGCTGTCGGTGAACCATCGAATTCACCGCCAGCAGTAACACTGTCCTTACAAACTGGCGCCGGATGCTTGGCCGAAAGGCGGTTTCCCGGCGTGGTGTCTGAGCACGGGAGTGAAGTGAATCTAGCGAAGTGGAGGAACAAGAAAATGAGCGCACGAAACATACTCATCACAGAGTCGGATATCAAAAAACTGATGCAGCTCCTGGAGCTGCGCAGCCGTCCGGGAGCGCGAGACCAGCAGCATCTGGAGATGCTGGCTGCCGAGCTGGAACACGCAGAAGTGGTGCGTTCTGAGGATGTGCCGCCGGACGTGGTGACGATGCACTCGCACGTCCGTGTGCGCGACCTCGATAGCGGCGACGAGACCGTATATACGCTGGTGTTTCCCGGCGACGCCGACATCGAGGAAAACAAAGTGTCGGTGCTCGCGCCCATCGGCACCGCACTGCTCGGTTACCGGGCGGGCGACGAAATCGAGTGGCCGGTGCCTGGTGGCTTGCGACGGCTGAAAGTCGTCGAAGTGCTGTACCAGCCCGAAGCAGCCGGCGATGAGGCGGGTTCGCAAGTGGCGCCTGCCAGGGTCACGAAAGGACCGCCACTGAATGGCCCGCACTCGACGCGCGCCCGGTCGCGGGCAGCGAGGTGAGTGCCATGGGACTCGCACCAGCACCCGCACCCATCGCCCGGCGCGACGCCCCGCGCCACCCTGCGTCCCGGCTGAGAAGCAGCCAGGGCGCATCGAAGGCGCCTGGGCCCATGCCGGTCCCGTCGTTCCCGGTGCGTCGCGGCAATCTTGTGCTTCGCGAAGGCGTGACACTACCGGAAGGTCTGGCAGTCATAACCAGGCCCTTCCGGTGCGGATGGAACCTGGTCCGCCAGCCACGCCCCGCTGAACTGGAAGGCGCGCTCGGCCGGCACGGCTGGTATCTGCTCGCGTGGGCCGGCGAAGTCCGAGCGTGGGCCCTGGGACGGCGATGGGAAGCGGCCCTCGATCGCGCATTCGACAAACTGTGCGCAAAAGCCTCGGCGCGAGGGCTGAATGCCATCGAAGTTACCGGCGTGCGCATGAGGAATTTTGCAGGCTTTCGCTGGGTGCGGATAAGAGCGACACTTCGGCACATACAAGAAGGCCCGTATTTGCTGAAAACCAGCAAGCAAGTGGAATGGAGGCTCCGGCGCGTCCGGCACAAGGCGCGCCACATTCGCCGAGACCGCCGGCGCCGCGTTGCCAGCTACCGCACAGGCAGGCGCGTATGATGGAAAAGGCAGTCGCGCTGCGGCCCAGCGATGCTGCTCATCGGCCGGTTTCAAGCCGATGGCTTTGCGCGCTGAAGGAGTTACGAACATGAACCAACAGCAACCATCACAAGTTCCGCCATTCTGGACGAGAGACCCGGAGGATCGGCTGGTGGACGCAACGGACCTGATCGCCATGCGCGAGAAGGCGCTGGATAAGACGCTGGCGGATTCCTTTCCGGCGAGCGATCCGCCATCGAGCTTGCCGAATCCGGTGGCGGATTGTTTTGCCACCGCAGCCAAAAAGGAGGCTGGATCGTGAGGTTTCGCACGGCTCTTGAAGAGCGAATGCACTGCGCGGAGTGTGGGGACCGGTTGGCGATGTTTACGTCTTCCGTCGCAGAGTTCGACATCGCCGCTCACTGCCGCAGTTGTTCGACGCGACATGCCCGGCTGCGGTCACCCGCGCGCAGTGGCTGGAGGCGCCGCAAGCGCCGCTTCGAGAATTACGCCAAACCAATAATGAAAAGGAGGAACAAACGGTGAATTGCCCTATGTGCGGGAGAGCCCTTTCCACGCTGACTCAGATCCTCGCGGATACGTCGGCTGGGGCTCAGTGCCACAACTGTTGGACGCATTTGCGCCGCAAAGAGCGCGTGCGCCAAACGCAACCGGACCGACAACGCAATGGGATCGAAGATTGCCGCGCGGCTGCGGCGTGATGGTCAGGCGCGAATTGGAGGTGTATCATGCAAATCGAAATTCGCACGCATAAAATCGACCTTTCGCCGTCGCTCGAGGATCACATCCGGCGGCGACTCAAACGCTCGCTCCGGCGGTTCCAGGGGCGCCTCGGCCGCATCGTCATCCGGCTTCGCGACGTCAACGGACCGCGTGGCGGCGTCGACAAGCGCTATCGCGTCAGCGTGAGATTGGCCCCAAGAGGGAAAGTGCGCCTGGAACAAAGCGGCTCGGACGTCTACGAAGCGGTGCAAAGCGCATCCACGCGCCTGGGGCATTTGCTCTCGCGCGAATTAAAGCGCAAGCGGGAATCACGCCGCGGGCGAGAATCCGTGAGAAGGCCGCCTAAATCGCGTAACGGCAAACGGCAGGACCGGACCGGCGGGAAAGTAATCCAACCACAGTGAACAGCACATGAAAAGGGAGGGAATCATGGCGAGAACCAAAGGAACGCTGGTGGGTTTGAAAAATTTGAAGCAAGCAGCAGCTCTGACGGAGCTGGCCTGCCGCGTAACCGAGCCCGGCGAGGAATTGGAGCTGGTGCACGTGATTGAGGTGCCGGACGCAACGCCGCTGGACGCGCCGCTGCCCAAGGCCGACCGCGAAGCGGCCGAGATCCTGCGCGCCGGCGCGGAAGTGGCGCGACGTCGCCGGAGAAAAGTTTCTACGCAAGTATTTCGCGCGCGCACCGCGGGCCGAGCCTTGCTGGAAGAGTTGAAAGATCGCAAGGTGGCACTGGCGGTGCTCGGCTCGCATCACGGCCGTAGCGTGCGCGAGTGGTTTGGGGGCACCACGCATCAGTACCTGGCGCGACGCGCGCCTTGCCGCATCCTGCTGGACATTCCGCCTCGAACGTAGGCCAGACAGAGCGTTCAAGTCTGATACGCGCACGTGGCCTTGATTGCCTGCTTTCAGCGCTGACTAAAAGAAAAAGCGGACAGGCAGGAGTGCCTGTCCTAGCCGAGCCCCGGCCCGATGAGCAGGCCCACGGCCATCAACACCACTACATCGGGAACGCGCGCGCGACGGAATTGCCGGTTGGCGACGAACGCCAGCACCAGTAACCCGCCTTAGTAACGCGAAAATACCGTGAGGTTCATCAGCGTGGCGCGCGGCCCCGATGCATCGGGGCGCGGCGGTGAGCGGTCATTTCCATGTCGTTGTCGGGCAAGAAGTAGCCGACGACGATGCCCATGGCGCCGTCGGGCAGCGACCTCCCGCTGCGATTGTCGTAGGCCGCGGTGACGCGCATGGTTTCGCCGGCGCTCAGTCGGTAGCCGCCGCGGTCGAAGAAAGTGACGATGGGCATGGCCACGATGCGGCCGCCGGCATCGAGTTGCGGGGAGAGAGATGCGACGTGCTCTTCGCGCGTGGCATTGAGCAGCTCGAGCTGCGTGCCATAGTCGTGCAGGTGCCCGCCCACGCCGAGCAGCGTGCCGGTATGCTGGAGGCGGAACTCCCCGGCGTGAAAGTTCTTGCCCGGCTTGAGATCGTAGTCCGACTCGCCGCATTCCTGCACATCGAACCACGTGGGATAAACGCTGCGCAGCTTCGTGCCGGCATCCACGCGCCGATATTCCATCACCACTTCGATGTACGTCTCCGGATAATCGGTATCCGTGGGATTGTGAAACATGGTGTTGACGCGGATGCGCTCGCCTTTCGCCACCGGATAGCCGAAGCCGGGCAGCGCCGGCCAGTCGTTCATCTCACCACCCGCGCCAAAGATGTGTTCCTCTTTGTTCGAGCAGAGAAAATCGGAGCGCGACACGTTCCAGAACGCCACGTGGTGCAGCATGCGTCCGGGCAGCTTGGCGCCCGCCGCGTCGGTGAGCCGCGGGTGATACGCGATCAGCCAGCCATCGAACGGAATCTCGAGATACTGATCGGCAGGCTGCGCGACCGCGTTGTGGTCCGAGTTGGCAGGCAAGTTGAGCGGGCCGAGCCGCACGGTGATGGTTTGCGCGGTGGTGTCATCGCGCCATTCGAGCTTCGCTTTCTCCGCCACCCTGTGATGCCCGGCGTGAGGCTCTTGCGCGGGCGAACTGTGATGTCCGTGCGCCCCTGCTGTGGCAGCGGCAAGCAGAATGACCACCGCGATTTCCCCGATGCAACGCATAGGTCCCCCAAGAAATTCGTTCCTTCAACGGCTTTTTGCATTGAACCACCGGAACCGCAAAGAATCAATGCATCGCTTCTCCTGCTGACTGCTCATGGCGGCTACCTGAGGCGAGTGCAGCACCGCCGCGCGGCACGCGCCAAGAAAACGCGAATTTGGCTTGCGTTGCGGGCCGTGCAGACGTAAATTGCACCTAAGCTGGCCGCTACCCGCCGCAGGCGGGGCGGGCCGGCGCGATTGTTCTGGCGTGCTGATGCGCGGCGCTTGCATGCAGCCAGAGCGTGCAGGCGAGAGTTTCGCGCCACCGATGGCGCGGGACCACAGGCTCGCAGCTTGAGCGCGGGCTGGAGGCACGTAGGAATTGACCAACCACAAAGCTCCACCCATCATCCTCACCATTGCCGGCTTTGATCCATCGGGCGGCGCGGGCATCGCGGCCGACCTCAAGACGTTTGCCGCGCACAATTGCTACGGCGTCGCGGCGGTCACCGCGCTCACGGTGCAGAACTCGCAAGGCGTGAAGTCCGCGCACATCACTTCCGCGGCCACGCTGCGCGCGCAGCTCGATGGGCTGCTGGAAGACGTGGCGATTGTCGCAGTGCGAATCGGCATGCTGGGCAATAGGGCCAACGCCGCGGTGGTGGCGGAGTTTCTCGATCGCGGAAAATTTCCCAGCGTAGTGCTCGACCCGGTGGCGCGCGCGCAATCCGGCGGCGCGGAGTTAATCGACGCAGCGGGCCTGAAGTACATCGCGGAAGAATTGATGAAGCGCGCCAGCATCGTCACGCCGAACATCGCGGAGGCTGAAGCGCTCACGGGCCTCGAGATCAAAGATGTGAACGCGATGAAAGATGCCGCGCAGAAGCTGGTGGAGCGCGGCGCGCGCGCGGCATTGGTGAAGGGCGGGCACATGGAGAAGGCCATCGACGTCTTCTTCGACGGTACGCAGATGCAACTGCTCGGCGGCGAAAAAGTGAAGAGCGAAAATACCCACGGCTCAGGCTGCACACTGGCGTCGGCAATTGCGGCGCAACTGGCCGAAGGCAAGCACCTCGCCGACGCGGTCGTGCTGGCCAAAGCTTATGTCACGAAAGCCATCGAGAAGAGCTACGCCGTCGGCAAGGGGCCCGGCCCGCTCAACCATTGCTTCCGTTTCTACCAGGAGCCCGCCCCGCGCGGCACCCACGAAGTCCCGCAACATGGCATGCATCCCGCCGCCGAACCCGCGTCGCACTAGAGATTGGCCACAGAGGCACCGAGGCACAGAGAAATACGCGGGCCTAAGGATCTGTAACCTACCTCTGTGTCTCTGCGCCGCTGTGGCTAATCCCTCTTCGTGACGACGAGCGGGCGGCCTTCGGCCTTATCCAGTTTGAGGCCGAGCCACGCAGCCACGGTGGGTGCGATGTCGATGAGGCGGGCGGCTTCGAGTTTGCCGGGCGCAATGGCCGGGCCGTAGAGCAGCAGTGACGCG
The DNA here is from genome assembly GCA_050747305.1 of Candidatus Acidiferrales bacterium. Taxonomy (GTDB): domain Bacteria; phylum Acidobacteriota; class Terriglobia; order Acidiferrales; family UBA7541; genus JBOGNS01. The sequence continues at coordinate 8,586 of JBOGNS010000334.1, forward strand.
CGCATGGCGGGCGTGCGCGGGTCGTAGCCGTGGCCGGCGACCGAACCGGGCGGGAAGAAAACGTCACCGGAATAGCCGCCCACGATGTCGTAGCCTAGCTCGGCGGCGAAGGCCAGCGCGGCTTGCGGGTCGCCGCCGAAGGCGCGAATTTCATCGGGCGTGTAGATGTGACCGATGCCGCTGTCCGCCTTGCCGCGCATCGGCTCGAGCAGGTCGAGTACCTGCCGCCGCGTCTGATCGTCCTGGGGATCTTTCAAATAAACGTATGCGAGGCCGTGCGTGGTCAGTAGCGCCGCTTTCCAGTCGGTGACGCGGCCGCGCTCATCGAGTGTCACCAGCCCCTGCTGCGCGAAGAACACGCCGGGCCGGAAGCGCTTCTCGAATGTCGTGAAGCCGTGATCGCTGGTTACGACCAGCGCGGTGTGCTGCCAGATGCCCGCCTTCTTCGCGGCGGCGATGACGCGCGCGACTTGCGCGTCGGCATTTTCGATGGCGGCTTTGGCTTCATCGCTGAAAATGCCCTTGCCGTGCTGGAAGTGGTCCACCTCAAAAATGTGCAGCATCAGCAGATGCGGCTTTTCCGTTTCGATCAGGTGCACCGCCACATCCGTGAGCGCCGAGTCTTTCAGGCTGGGCGGAGTAAATCCATCCAGGAAAGTGGGGAAGCGTTTGGAGACCGAATCGATCAACCCGGGAGTCGCAAGCGCGCGCAGCAGCTTTACGTCTTCTGCGTTGCCGGCGCGCCAGTATTCCGGCAGCACGGATGCAGCGCGCGCGCCCACGGTGACCGGCCACGCCACCAGCGCGGTGCGCAGGCCGCGCCGGCGCGCCACGTCCCACAGTGTGGGCACGCGAATATCTTCCGCATACCAGCGCCAGCCTCGGTCATTCTTGCCTTCGGGATCGAAAGTCTCGTTGCCAACGATGCCGTGCGTGCCGGGATTCGTTCCGGTAGCGATAGAAGTGTGCGCGGGATAAGTGAGCGTGGGGAAAACGCTTTGCGCGCCATCGCTCACCGCGCCTTTCGCCGCGATTTCGCGCAGCGTGGGGATCTTCAAGCCATGCTTGTCCGGAGCCAGATACGCTTCCGGCATCAACCCGTCAATCGAGATGACGATGACATGGCGAATCGCGCCGCGATTTGCGTGCGTGCGCCCTTGCGACGCCTGCGCTTGCACTGGAAGCGAGACGACCAGGCTGGCGACGAAAAGTGACAGTCTGAAGAGCGGCCGTAGCATGAAATCCGTCCTTTTCCGCATGAGCCCACCATCCGGATCAGAATGCTGCAAAAAAGCGGACAAGCAGGAGTGCCGGTCCTACTGCTAAAACGCCGACACTCTAGCACGAGAGTCGTGGGACAATAAGGCTGAGTTGGTGAAGGGAGTCCACGAATGCGACTGTCACGGAATGCGGCTTATTGGCTGGCGCTGGCGGCAGCGGTTTTGTTCATCGCGCAGCCGGTGGACGGCGAGAAAACAAAAACCCTCTCCGGCAAAGTTCGCTCGGTGAAAGAGGACCGCATGGTGGTGCAGAAGAGCGGGCTGCTGAGCGAAAGTGAAGTCGTGGTGGAACTGACCGACACGACGAAAAAAACGGGGCAAGTCGCGCCCGGAATGCACGTAAAAGTGAAATACCGCGAGGAAAAAACGCCGGCCGGCGAAACGCGCCGCATCGCGCTGGAGATCGCAGCGCGCCCCGAGTATGCCTCGAAAGAAGCCAAACGCCTTGCCAAAGAGCAGAAGACTCAGCCGGAGTGACCGTAAGAATCGCTTCCTTCCGCTTCGCAAGTTCGCAGGGACTGCTTCAACTCTTCTGATAAAATGAAGGGTGCGGACGGGTCACTGGCCACTGACGAGTGGTCACTGCTATGAACGAGCGCATGTTTTACGACGAGCGGCCGGAAACAAAGTCTCAGAAGTTGATGTGCCCGTCGTGTCATCGCGAAGACACTTACCCCATCCGCTGGATGGTGCGCACCAAGAAGAAGCAGCCCCCGCGCGGCATGAATGACGATGACCGCGCGCACTTCGCCAAGGCACAATCCTATATGGTGCGCATGGATGATCTGGTCGCCTGCCGCAAATGTCGTAAGCGCATCGAACTCACCGGACAGAGCCTCGCCATGGTCGGCGACCTCGGCGCTGCAGCCGCCAATCCCGACTTCGATCCCGAAACCTTCGGCAACCGCTGAAGTCAAGTAAAAAGTAAAAAGGCAAAAGGAAAAAGGACGAGGCGAATGCCAAACCATGCCTCGCAGGTGTTTTACTTTGCCTTTTAGCCTTTGCCTTTGGCCTTGATCCGCTGAACTCAAGTAAAAAGTAAAAAGGACGAGCCAACCATGCCCTCCGTAAGTGTTTTACTTTTGCCTTTTAACTTTAGCCCCTTTGGCCTTGATCCCTGAAGTCAAGTAAAAAAGGCAAAAGGAAAAGAACACGAGCGAAGGCCCACCATGCCTTGTGAGTGGTTTTCCTTTTGCCTTTTACCTTTTGCCTTTTGCCTTGATACACTCGTTGCCCCTCTATGAGTCGCATTGTTGCCATACTGCCTGCGGCCGGGCTGGGCACGCGCATGGGCGCGGAGCAACCCAAGCAGTTTCTCGCGCTGGATGGAGTGCCGCTGGTGGTTTTCACGTTGCGGCGGCTGGCGGCGTGCGCGCAAATCGGCGGCTTCATCGTGGCCACACGCGCGGAAGACGTGGAGGCGCTCGCCAAACGCGCGGCAGCGGAGAAGTTCACGCAACCGGTGCGCGTGGTGCGCGGCGGCGGCACGCGTCAGGAGTCGGTGGCGCGGGGCTTGGCGGAGGTTTCCGCCGATACGGAGATTGTGTTGGTGCACGATGCGGTGCGTCCGCTGGTCACCCGCGAACAGGTCGAGCGCGTGATCAGCGAAGCGCGCGCGCGGGGCGGCGCCATCCTCGGCATCCCAGCGATTGACACCGTGAAAGAAGTAAAGCGCGCCAGCCTGCCGGAAGATGTGGCGCGCATCACCGCCACCATCCCGCGCGAGCGCATCGTGCTGGCGCAAACCCCGCAAGCGTTTCACACTGCGCTGCTGAAGGAAGCATTTGCGCGCGCCGAGCAGGATGGCGTGACCGCGTCGGATGAGGCCGGGCTGGTCGAGCGCCTGGGCCATGAAGTGTTCGTGGTGCAAGGCTCAGAGCGCAATATCAAGATCACGCGCGCGGCGGACATGCAACTCGCGCAATTCTATTTGGAGCAGGAGCAGGCCACGCCGGGTAACAAGTGACGCACCGGCGACCCGGAATAGACTCGTCGTGAATTTTGATTTCAAATCTCAGATCTTAGATTCCAGAACGCTGAATCGATGGTTGTTCGGTGCCTTCGAGGATCGTAAGAATGAGATCATTGGAGAAGCGCGATGAAGTACAAGCGGTTCGAAGAATTGCCCGTGTGGCAGGCCGCCAGTGACCTGGCCGAACGCATCTTCGTGCTGTCGCAGAACCCCTTATTCCGTGGATTTGGAAGCCTGCGTAATCAACTGGAAAGAGCTACGCTCTCGATATCGAATAACATCGCGGAAGGATTCGAGCGCGGAAGCACGCAGGAGTTGATCAATTTTGTTCATATTGCGCGGGGTTCGGCCGGTGAAGCGCGTTCGATGCTAACTCTGCTCGGGCGCATGGCCGCGTTCGTGAGTCTGAGATATGAGATCTTAGATTTGAGATCCAAGGTTGAGAGCATCTCGCGCCAATTGCGCGGCTGGGCTGATTCACTCCAAAACACTCCAATCAAGGGCCCTCGCTATCTCAAAGAGAAAGTACGTGAGATCGAGAAGCGCAAGCGCGAACGCGATGAGTTTTTGCGCGAGTTGCGTAGCAATTCAGGGCAGCCAAAATGAGCACCGCGCGCAGCGGAATCGCCTACGATTTGCACCGGCTGGAAGCGGGGCGCAAACTGATCCTCGGCGGGGTCAAAGTGGACTTCGACAAAGGACCCGCCGGGCACAGCGATGGCGACGTGCTAGCGCACGCGATTTGCGATGCACTGCTGGGCGCTGCCGGAGCCGGCGACATCGGCACGCACTTCCCGGACACCGACGCGAAATGGAAGGGCGTATCCAGCCTGGTATTTCTCGAGCACGCGCGCAAACTGATTGACGCGCGCGGCCTGCGCATCAATCATATAGACGCCGTGGTGATCACCGAGCGCCCGAAACTCGTGCCGCACTTCCGGGCCATGAAAGAAACGCTGGGGCGCGCGCTCGGCATCCAAAGCGAGCGGATCAATCTGAAGGCCAAAACCAACGAAGGCGTGGACGCCATCGGCCGCGGCGAAGCGATTGCCGCGCACGCCATCGCAACTCTGGAGGGCTAGAAAATAGAAAATGGAAAAAAGAAAAGAGTGCAATAACAAGCCGGCGCTGAACCCTCTCCTTCCGCTGCCTCTTTTCTATTTTCCCATTTCTATTTTCGGCTGCGAATCGGGGGGATGAATGAAAATCATCAAGACCATCGTTGTGATTCTCGCGATTCTTTTCGTTGCCGCGCAATTCGTGCGGCCGGCGCGCACCAATCCGCCGGTGGATCGCGCGCTGGACGTGCACACCACCGCACAGGTGCCAGCGGAAGTGTCGGGCATTCTGAAGCGAAGCTGCTATGACTGCCACTCCAACGAAACCGACTGGCCGTGGTACACCGAGATCACGCCGATCAACTGGTGGATCGTGGATACTCACGTCGAGCACGGCCGCGAGCACTACAATTACAACGAGTGGGGCAGAATGACGGCCCAGGATCGCGACCACATCCTCGATGAAATTTGCGAGGAAGTGGAGGCCGGTGCAATGCCCATTCCCTCCTATTTGATCGTGCACCGTGACGCGCGGCTGTCGGAAAGTGACAAGCGCGCGCTGTGTGATTGGACCAAAGCGGAGCGCGCGCGACTGGCACAGCCGCCCGCCCCGGTCGTGCCGCCTTCTACAGACGCAACGCCTGCCACCAGCAGTGGCGCGCCGCCGGCGGCGGCAACCAAACAGTAGCGCCGCGTGAGCCGCACCACTACAACACCGGAAGAAGCCAGTGTCGCCGCGAGCACCGCACGCTCGGACGAGTCGCGCTCCGGCCTCGATCCGTGGGCGCGCGCCGATTTGCCCCCGCCGCCGGCCACGCGCGGCATGGGCGTGCTCGCAATCATCGGGCCCGGCGCAATCATCCTCGGCTTGAGCATCGGCAGCGGCGAGTGGCTGATCGGGCCGGCCGCTTTCGTAAAGTATGGCTTGGCGCTGCTTTGGGTCACCACCGTCGCGGTGTTCCTGCAAACCATCCTCAACACCGAGTTGATGCGCTACACGCTTTACACCGGCGAGCCGGCCGTCACCGGCTTCATGCGCACGCGCCCCAACTCCACGTTCTGGGCGTGGTTTTACACCGGACTATTTTTTCTGCATGTGGGCTGGCCAGCGTGGGCCGCCAATGCCGCGGGCGCGTTTTTCTTTTTGTTTTATCGGCGCCTTCCGGAGGGCGCCACCGATGCCAATCCGGTGTACTGGTTCGGTGTGGGCACGTTTCTCGCGTGCGTGGTGCTGCTGCTGTTTGGCCGGCGCATCGAGCGCACGCTGGAAATCCTGAATTGGATTCTTATTGTTTCCATCCTCGGCGGGATGGCCACCCTATGCGTCGTATTTTTCGCGCCGCGCGTGTGGCTGGAGGCGCTGGTGGGATTTGTCGGCTACGATTTGCGCGCCGGTGAATTCAACTTCATCCCGCCGGGCGCCGACTGGTTCTTAATCGGCGCATTCGCCGCCTATTCCGGCGCGGGCGGCGTCAGCAATTTGATGCTGGCCAATTGGGCGCGCGACAAAGGCTTCGGCATGGGCGCGGTGGTTGGCTACATTCCCGCTGCGGTCGGCGGTCACAAAGTGAAGCTGGCGCACTCGGGCAGTGTGTTTCCCATCACGCCGGAGAATCTGGTGCGCTGGCGCGAGTGGTGGCGCGTGGTGGCGATCGACCAATGGTGCGTGTTCTTCATCGGCGCGCTGCTCGGCATGGGATTGCCCGCGATTCTCTATACGATTTTTATCGAGGCGGGTCGCGACATTCGCGGCCTTTCCATCGCCGCCGAACTCGCGTTCGCAATTCTGGCGCGCGGCGGACCGCTGCTTGGCGGGCTGGTCGCGCTGATGAGCGCCTGGGTGCTCTTCAAGACGCAACTCGATAATCTCGAGGGAATGACGCGCGCGCTCACCGACATTTTGTGGACCGGCAGCCGCCGCGTGCGCGGCTGGAGCTCAAGGGAAGGCCGCGGCGACGTGCGCTGGCTCTACTACACCCTGCTCGCCATCATCGTCGTGTGGGGTGTGGTTGCGCTGCGCCTCACCCAGCCCATCATCCTGCTGCAAATGGCTGCCAACATCGCCGGGATGGTGATGGTCATCAGCGCGCTGCACATTCTGTACGTGAATACCAAATTCCTGCCGCGCGAGATTCGCCCGCCGTTGTGGCGCCGCGCTGCGTTGGTGGGCTTGGCGCTCTTCTACGGCATGTTCGTCTGGCTTTGGGCCATGGGCGGCTTCGTGCCCAATCCTGCGAAGGGCTTCCTCTTCAACATCCCGCGCCACCTCGGGTTCTGAAACCCCTTAGCCGTCGCCGTCTACAGCAGTTTCCAGCGCGTTGCCGCCGAGATCGCGGGGTGATCCGCCGGCCCTTCACGAGTCCCCGATATCCGCCGCGTTCGCCAGTTCCGCAAGTGCTTCCGGCTCGAACCGCTGCGTCCGTCGATGCCACGCCGCCAACAGCACGATCGCCGTCAAGATCAAGCCGACGCACAGTCCCGCCCACAGCCCGATGGCGCCCCAGCCCCGCGCGAAGCACAGCCAGTAACCCAGCGGCAGCCCGATAAACCAGAACGTCACAAGGTGCGAGTACATCGGGATGCGCGTCTCGCCGGCGCCGCGCAACGCGCCCGCAGCCACTCCTTGCACGCCATCGAACAACTGGAACGCTGCCGCCACCGCCAGCAGCCCGACACTGGCGGCGATTACCGCTTCGTTCGGCGTAAACGCGCGCGCAATCAGCCGTGGCAGAAGCAGAAACGTCAGCGCCGAGCACGACATGAAGGCCATGCCCAGCAGGATCGCCGTCCAGCCCGCGCGCTTGGCGCCTTCCGGGTCGCGCCGTCCGATCCCCTGGCCCACGCGCACCGCCGCTGCGGAGCTGATCCCCAGCGGCACCATGAAAGCCATGCTGGCGCAGTGCAGCGCCACCTGATGCGCGGCGAGAGGGATCGCACCCAGCTTGCCTGCGAGCGCAGTAGCGGCGGAGAACACGCCGACCTCCAGCGTAATCATCACCGATACGGGCACGCCCAGCTCCAGCAGCTGCCGGATGCGCTGCATGTCCGGCCGCCGCGCCGCGCGCCACAAGCCGGTGCCGTAGCGCCGGTCGTGATGCACGATGCAAGCGAGCAGCACCGCCGCCATGTACCCTCGCGAGGCGCACGTGGCCCAGCCCGCCCCCTCTGCGCCCATCGCCGGGAAGCCGAGCTTGCCGTAAATCAGCACCCAGTTGGCGAACACGTTAACCAGATTCGCACTGACCAGCGCGAAGGCCACCGGCAGCACCAGATCCATCGCCTGCAAATATCGCCGCGCCGCAAAATACAGCAGCAGCGGCAGCATGCTCCACGTGATGGCATTCAGATACGGCAGCGCCTGCTCGAGCACCCTCGCATCCACGCGCAGCCATACCAGCACCTGGCCCGAGGCCCACAGCATCGCCATCAGCGGCAGCGTCGCGGCCAGCGCGAGATAGATGGCGTTGAGCAGCGAATGATGGCAATCGTCCACGCGCCGCGCGCCGAACGCTTGCGACACCAGCGTATCCAGCCCCAGCAGCATCCCGCCGCCCAGCAAGCCGATCGTGATGCCCAGCGCGTTACCCAGGCTCACCGCGCCTATGGCTATTGCGCTTTGCGGCAGGCGGCCCACCATCATCGTGTCCACCACGCCCATGGCGCTCCAGCCGAGCTCCGCCAGCACCAGCGGCCACGCCAGCCGCAGCATCGGCCCGATTTCCTGCCTCACGGATTGCACTTTGTTTTGCATTTGGAGTGCGGCAGCGAAGCTGCCGCTTTGCCTGAAGATGACTTTTGCGCCCGACGCTGCTACTGCGAGGCGAACACGCCTGGTTCGACTCCGAGTTGCGTGACCAGAAACGCATAATCGTAGGCCACTTCGCGCAGCGCATCGTAGCGGCCCGACGAACCGCCGTGCCCCGCATCCAAATTAATCTTGAAGAGCAGCGGGTTGGCATCGGTCTTCAAGGCGCGCAGCTTGGCCGCATATTTTGCCGGCTCCCAGTACATCACCTGGCTATCGTTCAGCGAGGTGCGCAGCAGCATGGTGGGATACGCCTTGCGCTGTAAATTCGTGTAAGGACAGTAGGTCTTCATGTAATCGTATTCATCCTTGTTGTTGGGGTTGCCCCACTCTTCGTATTCGCCGACGGTCAGCGGCAGCGAAGCATCCAGCATCGTATTGATCACGTCCACAAACGGCACCAGTGAGAGCACCACCCGCGCCACATCCGGACGCTGGTTCACCACCGCGCCCATCAACAATCCGCCCGCGCTTCCGCCGGTGATCGCCAGCCGCTCGTGTGACGTGTATTTCTCCCGCGCCAAATGCTCCGCGCACGCGATGAAATCGCTGAAGGTGTTGCGCTTGTTCATCATCTTGCCCGCGTCGTGCCACGGCTTGCCCAGCTCGCCGCCGCCGCGAATGTGCGCCACCGCAAATACGAATCCGCGGTCCACCAGGCTGTAGCGGTTCGAGCTGAACGACGCCGGCATCGGTATCCCGTACGAGCCATACCCATACAACAGGCACGGCGCCGCGCCGTCGCGCACTAGTCCTTTGCGATACACCAGCGAAACAGGAATGCGCATCCCGTCCGGCGCCGTCGCAACAATCCGCTCGGTTGCGTACTGCGTCGCGTCGTAGCCGCCCAGCACTTCGATCTGCTTCAGCAGCGTGGCCGCGCGCGTTTCCATGTCGTAATCGAACACGGAAGGCGGCGTCACCAGCGACTGGTAGTGATAGCGAAACGCCCTGGTATCGAATTCCGCGTTGGCCCCGGGCGCAACCTCGTACGCCGGCTCGGGGAACGTCACGCGATGCCATTCGCCCGTGCGCAAATCGGTCACCCGCAGGTGCGGCAGCCCCGCGCCGGGGTGCTCCGGGTTGGCCTCGCGCTCGCGCACCACCATGTGGTTCGCGAAGAGATCCATGTCTTCCAGCATCACGTCGGCGCGATGCGGCACCAATTCGCTCCACTGTGCCCGTCCGGGACTGGCCACCGGCGCCGTCACGATCCGAAAATTTCGCCCGCGGTCGCTGGTTCGAATGTAGAACTGGTCGGCGCGATGCTCCACGTCGTATTCCTCGTCGTGTGCGCGCGGCTCAATCGTCCGCCACTCGCCCTGCGGGGCGCCCGCCGGAAGGAAGCGCACCTCGCTAGTCGTATGGCTGCTGATGGAAAGCATCAGGTACGCCTTGCTGCGCGTGCGCCATACGCCGATGCGAAACAGCTCGTCGGTCTCTTCGTACAGCAGCGCGTCGCGTCCCACGTCGTCGCCCAGCCGGTGCCGCCACAGGCGATACGCGCGCTTCGCATCATCCTCGGTCACGTAGAACAGCGTTTGATTGTCCGCCGCCCACGCCGCTGTGCTCACCTTTTCAATGCGTTCGCCCAGCAGTGCACCCGTGCGCAGGTCTTTCACCACCAGCGTGTAATCGCGGAACCCGGTGTTGTCCGTCGAGTAGGCCATCAGTTGGCCGTCATCGGTCACGTCCATCAGGCCCACGTCCATGAACTTTTCGCCTTCCGCCAGCCGGTTTACGTCCAGGATCACCTGCTCCTCGGCTTCCAGGCTGCGGTGCTTTCGGCAATAGAACGGATACTGCTTGCCCTCCTCGGTGCGCGAGTAATAGAAATGCTCGCCTTCGCGATACGGCACCGATAGGTCGGTCTGCTTGATGCGTCCGAGAATTTCCTGATACAAGCGCTCGCGCAGCCCCGCTGCCGGCTCCAGCACCGCATCGGTGTACGCGTTTTCCGCTTCCAAATACGCGATCACTTCCGGATTTTCTTTTTCACGCAGCCAGAAATAATCGTCGTTGCGCTCGTCGCCGTGCACGACATCCACCTTCGGCACGCGCTTCGCCACCGGCGGCGCAATCGCTTTGACTTGATTTTCGCTCATGTTGGTCGCTTCCGATTCTAGGCGAGCGTCCGACAGCCGTCAAAAAAGCTGCGCCGTACCGCAGCGCCGGCTGCTATAATGAATCGAACGTTCGCATGCTGCTCCTTCGCGCGGCAGTAGTTCAGCGGCTCTGCCGGGCGCCTTCACGTTCCGCGGATCACTTCAGGAAACCCAGCCGGCCCGGTTTTTCCTGGCTGTAAGAAACCGATTCGATCTGTGCGCCCAAAGGTGAACTGTATGCGGATCGCGCAGGTTGCGCCCTTATATGAAAGCGTGCCACCGAGACTTTATGGCGGCACCGAACGTGTCGTCTCCTATCTGACCGAAGAGCTGGTGCGGCAGGGCCATCACGTCACGCTCTTTGCCAGCGGCGACTCGCGAACCCATGCCAAACTGCTGCGATGCTGCCCCGGTGCGCTGCGGCTCGACTCCGGCTGCGTGGATTCCCTCGCGCACCACTTCCTGATGCTCGAGAGAGTTTTCCGCGCCGCCGATGACTTCGATTTCGTGCACTTTCACGTGGATTACTTGCATTTCCCGCTTTCGCGCCGCTCTTCCCTGCCGCACGTTACCACCCTTCACGGCCGCCTCGACTTGCCCGATCTCGTCCCGCTCTACCGCGAATTCCACGATGAGCCCGTGGTTTCCATCTCCTACAACCAGCGCAAGCCGCTCTCCTGGATAAACTGGATGGGCACCGTCTATCACGGCCTTCCGCTCAGCCAATACGCGCTGCATGAGCAACCAGGGCAATATCTGGCTTTTCTCGGCCGCATCTCGCCTGAGAAACGCGTAGACCGCGCCATCGAAATTGCCACCTGCGCCGGTGTCCCCTTCAAGATTGCGGCCAAGGTGGATAAGGCCGACCGCGACTACCACGATTGCGTTATCCGCCCCTTGCTCGACAATCCGCTGGTCGAGTTCATCGGCGAGATCGCGGAGCACGAAAAAGATGCATTCCTCGGCAACGCGCTGGCTCTGCTGTTTCCCATCGACTGGCCCGAACCTTTCGGCCTTGCCATGATCGAGTCCATGGCTTACGGCACGCCGGTGATTGCCTTTCCCTGCGGCTCGGTTCCCGAAGTCGTCGATCCCGGCGTGACCGGCTTTATCGTCAACTCTGTTGACGACGCTGTGCAAGCTGTTCACAGCGCCGCACAACTGGATCGTACCGGCTGTCGCCGCTGCGCTCAGCGCCGCTTTTCAGCCGAGCGCATGGCGAGGAAATATCTGGCCATCTACCAGCGTCTTTTGGCTGCAAAGCGAGCCCCGGCGCGCATCGCCGAGCCCGCGCCCGTCGAAGCTCCCGAATTCGTCCCGCTCGCTCCCGATACCGTTCCTTCGCAAGGTGACTCATGGCCGACGACCGCATCCGACTCGAAGACAAATACTACATTCAGGCCCGATCCTCGGTAACCGAGGACCGCACGCTGGTGCTCAAGCACGGCGACACTTTCGCGGTTTTCGATCGGCACGGCAACATGCGTCCCGATGGCCTCGCCGGTCATCACGGCCTCTATCACGCCGACACCCGTTTCCTCTCGCACAGTGCCTTGCGCCTCTGCCAGAATCCCCTGCTGCTGCTCAGTTCCACCGTCACGCTAGACAACGCGCTGCTCACCGTAGACCTCACCAACCCCGACATCAAGCGCGACGGAGACTCCGTGATACCCCGCGGCACCCTGCACATTTCCCGCTCCAAGTTCATCTGGCTGAACACCTGCTACGACCGTCTCCGTATGATGAACTTCAGCCGCGTCCCCGTGCGCCTCTGCCTCGAACTCTCCTTCGACGCCGACTTCGCGGACATCTTCGAAGTCCGCGGCACCGCGAGGCAGCAACGCGGCCACTTGCACCCGCCCGACTTCACCCCTGATCGCCTGCTGCTCAGCTACCAAGGTTTGGACGGCATCCTGCGTCGCACGCGCATTCAGTGGTCGCTCGCGCCGCAGTCATTCGCCGATGGCGCTGCCACTTTCGAGCTGCTCCTTCCTCCCGGCGAAGCAATTCCTCTCGAGCTTTCCGTCTCCTGCGAAAACAGCAATGACCGCGCCACGGTCACGGTTGCCGATGCCGCCGCGGCGCTCACCCGCGCCGCCGAACATCTCGCTGCCGCTGCCAGTCGCGAATGTCACATCTACACCTCCAACGATTTCTTTAACCACTGGCTCAATCGCTCCATCGCCGATCTCCGCATGATGACCACCGCCACGCCCGCCGGCCCATTTCCTTATGCCGGCGTCCCCTGGTTCAGCACGCCCTTTGGCCGCGACGCCATTCTCACTGCGTTCGAGGCTCTCTGGATCAATCCCGATTGGGCGCGCGGCGTGCTCTCTTATCTCGCGCAAACCCAGGCTACCGACATTGACCCTTCCTCCGATGCCCAGCCCGGGAAAATCCTGCACGAATCGCGTCAGGGCGAAATGGCGGTGCTGCGCGAGGTGCCCTTTCGCCAGTATTACGGCAGCGTCGACTCCACGCCGCTTTTCGTCATGCTGGCCGCTGCCTTTTATCGCTGGTCCGGCGACCGCGAGTTCATTGCATCCATCTGGCCCAATATCGAGCGCGCGCTGGAATGGATGGATCGTTGGGGCGACCCCGATGGCGACGGCTTCGTCGACTACGCGCGCATGTCCCCCACCGGGCTGGTACAACAAGGCTGGAAAGATTCGCACGACGCCATCTTTCATGCCGATGGCTCCTCAGCCGAGCCGCCCATTGCGCTGTGCGAGGTGCAGGCTTACGTCTACGCCGCAAAGAATGGCGCCGCGCAGCTTGCCGATTTGCTCGGCCGGCGCGAGCAAGCCGAGCGCCTGGTTGCCGAAGCCACCGCGCTTCGCGAGCGGTTCGAAGCCGCCTTCTGGAGCGACAAGCTTCAGTGCTACGCCCTCGCTCTGGACGGATCCAAGCAGCCCTGTTTCGTGCGCACCTCTAATTCGGGCCAGTGCCTCTTCGCCGGCATTGCCTCGCCCGATCGCGCCCGCCGCATCGCGCATACCGTCATGTCCGACGATTTTTTCTCCGGATGGGGCATCCGCACCGTCGCCGCAGGCGAAGCGCGCTACAACCCCATGTCCTACCACAACGGCTCTGTGTGGCCTCACGACAACGCGCTCATCGCCGATGGCTTTTCCCGCTACGGCTTCAAGGACCTCGCAGTGCGCATCCTCACCGGCCTGTTCGACGCCAGCCTCTTCGTCGAGCTCAACCGCATGCCCGAGCTTTTCTGCGGCTTCCATCGCCGCCCCGGCGAAGGCCCCACCCTTTACCCCGTGGCATGTTCGCCGCAATCGTGGGCTGCCGCCGCCGTGTTTCTGCTGCTGCGCGCCTGCCTCGGGATGTCCGCCGACCCGGAGCGCCACCAGCTTCGTCTCCACCGCCCCGTGCTGCCCGCGTGGCTCAAGGAAGTGCAAATCAAGAATCTGCGCGTCGGCGCTGCCCGCGTGGACCTTCAGATTCACCGCTACGCCGAAGACGTTGGCGTTCAAGTCCTCCGCCGCGAAGGCCTCCTCGAAATCATCGCCGTCAAGTAGCACAGACTTCCAGCCTGTGCGCCGACCGGCGCCCCTGGCGCAGCCTTCATGCTGCGCGCCTTCTTGACCGCCCTCAATGCCTCGGCTACTCTCGCCTTTGTGATAGGCATGTGGCGGCCCGTCGCGTTGTCTGCGACCAGACGCCAAAGGCTAAAGGCCATGACTGACCGCGCCAGCATCGACGCCGCCTTTGCCGCGATGGCAGACGACCCCGCATACCTTGCCGAGGCCGAGACCATCTGCGAGGAGTTCGCGGCTGCCGATTGGGAGGCTCTGCAAATCGCGGAGGCAGAAGGTCGCTGCCGTGGCGAGTAATCGTCTCAGCTCAACTACTGGAATGAAAATTCTGGTCATCGGCGGCGGTGGTCGCGAACATGCGCTGGTTTGGAAGCTACGCCAGTCTTCGCGCGTCACCCAGCTTTGGTGCGCGCCGGGCAACGGCGGCATCTTGCTCGACGCCGAATGCCTCCCCGCCGACACCAAAGAGGTCTCCGCGCTCGCCGATCTCGCGCAGCAACTCGGCGCCGACCTCACCGTCGTCGGCCCAGAGCTGCCGCTGGTCCTCGGCATCGCCGACGAATTCGCAAACCGCGGCCTGCGCATCATCGGCCCCGGCAGAGCCGCCGCGCAACTGGAAGGCAGCAAAGTTTTCGCCAAGCAATTCATGGAGCGCCACGGCATCCCCACCGCACCGCTCTATGGCATCCACGATTCCGCGGGCGACGCCTACGGCGCGCTCTGCGCCGTCGATTGGCCCTGCGTCATCAAGGCTGACGGCCTCGCCGCCGGCAAAGGTGTGCTCGTCGCGCAAGACCCGGACACCGCTACCGCATTCATCGACCAGCTCATGGAGCAGCGGCAATTCGGCGACGCCGGCGCGCGCGTGATCATGGAAGAAGCACTGGAAGGCGAGGAACTCTCCTACATTGTGCTCACCGACGGCCGGCACATCATGCCGCTTGCGCCCACGCGCGATCACAAGCGCGCGCTCGACGGCAACCAAGGCCCCAACACCGGCGGCATGGGCGCCTACTCCACCGATTCCCTGCTCTCACCCGAGTTGGAAAAGCAAATTCGCGCGACTATCGTCGAACCTGCTATCCGAGGGCTCGCTGCCGAAGGCATCCCGTACAAAGGCTTCCTCTATTTCGGCCTGATGCTCACCGCGCAAGGCCCGCGCGTGCTCGAGTTCAACTGCCGCCTCGGCGACCCGGAAGCGCAAGCCGTGATCGCGCGCATGGATTTCGATCTTGCCGAAGCGCTCGATGCGGTCGCCGCCGGCCGCCTCGCGCAATTCCAGCTGCGCTGGAAATCCGGCGCCAGCGTCTGCATCGTAATGGCTTCCGGCGGCTATCCGGGCGAGTTCGAAACCGGCAAGCCCATCGACGGCCTGGATGCCGCCGCAAAATCCGGCGCGGTTGTCTTTCACGCCGGCACCAAGCGCGAAGGCGAAAAGTTCGTCACCGCCGGCGGACGCGTGCTCGGCGTCACCGCTACAGCCGTGTCGCTTTCCGAAGCGCTCCGCACTGCGTACACTGCTGCCGGGAAAATTCATTTTGATCGCGCGCACTTCCGCACCGACATTGCCAAATCCCACGCCGCCGCCGCTTCGTGACCATGCCCCAAGTCCTTCACATTTTTGTCGGCCTGCGCCATGGCTTTTGGAATCTGGAATTGTGAATTTCGAAATTGCCTATCCGTGTTCATCTGTTTACCCTGAGCTTGCCGAAGGCTAGCGAAGGGTTCATCTGTGGTTTCTGACCTTTGGAGGAAACGCCGTGCCGCCAACCAACAACAAACCGCTCGTCGGCATCATCATGGGGTCGGACACCGACTTGCCCGTGATGACCGAAGCCGCCAAAATGCTCGACAAGTTCCAAATCCCTTACGAAGTGGAAGTGGTCTCCGCGCATCGCTCGCCCGCGCGCACCCATGAATACGCCACCACCGCCATCGACCGCGGCCTCAAAGCGATCATCGTCGCCGCCGGCGGCGCTGCGCACCTGGCCGGTGTGGTTGCTGCGCTCACCACGCTCCCAGTCGTCGCCGTGCCTATGGCCACTACCGTACTCAGCGGCATCGACTCGCTGCTCTCCACCGTGCAGATGCCCGCCGGCGTTCCCGTCGCGTCCATGGCCATCGATAAGCCCGGCGCCGCCAATGCCGGCATCTACGCCGCGCAAATTCTCGCCACCTCCGACCCGGAGCTGCGCAAGCGCCTCATCGCGCACAAAGAAGAGCTCGCCCGCTCCGTCGCCGACAAGAACGCCCGCGCCCAGCAGCAGCTCTCTCCCAAGAAAGTTTGAAACCACGGATGAACACGGATAAACACGGATTTTCCCGCGTGCGGGTGCCCCACCCTTTCGGTTTGAGAAAGGGTGGGCTTTGCGTGATAATCCTGCATCTGTTCCAGACCGTTTGCTCTGGCCTTTTCATAATGCTTCATCCGTGTTAATCCGTGTGTATCCGTGGCTTCGAAAACTTCAGCCCCTCGCCGCGTCATGACCCTTCTCGCCACCGTCGCCGCCATCTATCTTGGATTGATGATTCTCCTTCTCGCCTTCGAGACGCGCTTCATCTTCTTCCCCAACTTTCCCGGCCGGCTCACCGGCGACTGGAACCCGCCCGGCCTTCCCGTCGAAGACGCCTGGCTCACCACCGGCGACGGCGTGCGCATCCATGCGTGGTGGATACCGGCGGCGAACGCCGAGTTCACCTTCATCATGTTCCACGGCAACGCCGCCAACCTGCCCAATCGCGCTGACATCTATCGCGCCTTCCACGCGCTGCCCGCCAACGTGCTGGCTGTCGAATACCGTGGCTACGGCAAGAGCGAAGGCGCGCCCAGCGAAGCCGGCATCTATCGCGACGCGCGCGCCGCCTACGACCATCTCACCCGGCAGCGCGCCATTCCCCCGCAGCGCATCGTCGCCTTCGGCGCCTCGCTCGGCAGCGCTGTGGCCGCCGACCTCGCCGCCGAGCATGAAGTTGCCGCGCTGGTGCTCGAAGCGCCATTCGCTTCTGCTGCTGCCGTCGCCCGCCGCGTCTATCCGTTCCTCCCAGGTCTCGGCCGCTTCATGCGCAGCAAGTTCGACACGCTCTCGAAAGTCAAAACGATTCGCGCACCCCTACTCGTCGTGCACTGTACGCGCGACCCGGTAATCGCTCCGGCGTTAGGCCAAGCCGTATTCGACGCCGCCAACGAACCCAAACATTTCCTCCGCATCGAAGCCGCTTGCCATGAAGACGCCATGCTTGCCGACCCGCGCGCCTACCGCGCCGCCCTGCTCGATTTACTGGGAAAACTCAAACGGTAGCAACCGGAAATCAGAAAGAGAAAAGGGTAAAGAGGAAGCATCACTCGCAAACAGGCCCATTCACAGGACCTATTTTCTATTTTCCCTTTTCTATCGGCGTTTATCTGCTCAATCTGCGTACATCTGCGGTTGCTTCTTTACTGTGGGGGTCGGCGCAGCGTGGGCGCGCCTGCCGGGCGCTCTTTCTTCTCGCCTTCGCCGGCGCGCTGCACCGGCTCGGGCGGCGGCACGATCCACGTAAATCCGTCGCGCTCGTTGATCACGCCGAAGGCCAGCGTCTCATCCTCCGCCAGCGTCGCGGTGAGCGCGCCGCGCAGCAGCGTAATCACTCCATCGAGCGGCGCTTTATGGCTCTCGCCTTCCAGAATCCTCACCGCCGCTTCGCTCGAGTTCTCATCCGCGTTGCGCAGCCGCGCCAGGCGCGGATCGTTGCCGCGCAGCAAATCCAGCAGCAGCGGCGATTCATCTTCCGGCGGGTAACGCGTCTCCATGATCGTGCGCGGCTGATCCTTCTCCGGCGGATAAAGTTGCGTGTAAATCGGACGCAGCACGCGCGTCTGCCAGTATTCGCCGCGCAACGGCTCCTGCACCGCGCGATAGCGCAGCGTCCACGCCTCCGCGCCGTATTCGTCCAGATAGCCTGCTAGCACCACGTCCAGCAGCGGCTCGTCGCGCTGCAAATCCACTTTCATCACCAGCCGCTGCGCCGCTTTGCGCAGCGGCTCGAGCAAGCCCATCCCCAGCCCCTCCAGATCGCTCGCTTGCTCCTGGCTCAGCCGCGGGCCCCCGGCCAGCCCTCCCATCACGCCGCGCACCTCGCGCTCCAACCGCACCGGTGGCTCGCCCGCGGGCGACACCCACTCCGCCGCCCCCAGCAAAATCGCTACGCGCTTCCCGCTCAATTGCGCCAGCACCGGCGGGCGCGACTCCGCCTCGATCCGCTTCTGCACGGTGGCCACCACGATCCCGCCCTTCGCCACGCACACAATCACCCGCCCCGCCGATAAATTCACCACCACTTCCTGCGCGTTCATGCGAACGAGGAACCACGGATGCACACAGATAAACACGGATAGAACGAAGCAAAGCGAACTCCGAAGCGCGAAACTCGAAATGCGCCGAACAACAGGAACTGTTGGGCAAATTTCGAGTTGCGAGCTTCCAACTTTGTTCTTCTTATCCGTGTTCATCCGTGTGCATCCGTGGTTCCAATGACTTTCAGGTTGGATGCGGTTAGGCGCACACAGTCTGCTTCACCGCTGCCGCTTGAATTGCTGTGATGGCCAGCACATTGGCCACATCTTCTGCCGAGCAGCCGCGCGACAAATCATTCGCCGGCCGCGCCAGCCCTTGCAGAATGGGCCCCAGCGCCGCCGTCCCTGCCAGCCGCTCCACCAGCTTGTAACCGATGTTGCCCGCGTCGAGGTCCGGAAAGATCAGCACATTCGCGCGGCCCGCCACAGGCGACCCCGGCGCCTTTGCCCCGCCCACCGATGCCACCAGCGCCGCATCCACCTGCAACTCGCCGTCAGCCGCCAGTTCCGGCGCGCGCGCCCGCAAAATGCGCAGCGCCTCGCGTACCTTTTCTACACGCGGATGCTCGGCCGAGCCCTTGGTGGAAAACGACAGCAACGCCACACGCGGCTCCGTCTCTAGGATCACTCGCGCACTTTCCGCTGTCGCCCGCGCAATCTCCGCCAACTCTTCTGCCGACGGATCCGGCACCACCCCACAATCCGCAAACAGCATCGCGCCCCTGTGTCCGTAGGGGCAGGCCCCCGTGCCTGCCCTGTCCCCTGTGCGTGCCCCGATTGCATCGCAAACGCCGGGCACATCCGGGCGGCCACTGGGGGCCGCCCCTGCGTCGGGCAAAATCATCAGGAAAAAACTGGACACCAGCTTCGCCTGCGCCTCCAGCCCGATGCAATGCAACGCCGCGCGCACCGTTTCCCCGGTGGTGTTGGCCGCGCCGCCTACCGTCCCCTCGGCGTCACCCGCCGCCACCATGAGCGCCGCAAAATACAGCGGCTTTCGCGCCACCGCCTGCGCCTCATCCATCGTCACCCCGCGCGCCCGCCGCCGCTCGTGATAAATCTGCGCGTACCGGTCAAGCTGCGGGCTTGCTGCCGGATCAATTATTCCCACGCTGGCGCCGCCAGTGACGGCGGCTTGTAGCTCGCCACTTCCGGACCGCGCCCCTGCGCTCTCGTCCCGTGCCCTGGCCGCGAACGCCGCGCTCACTCCCAGGGCCGCCGCTTCCGCTTCAATCACACTCCGGCGTCCCAGCAAAACCGGCTGCGCCCAGCCCTCCGCCGCCACGCGCGCCGCCGCGGCAATCACGCGCACGTCTTCGCCTTCTGGCAGCACGATGTACTGCGCCCGCGCTGTTTGCGCGCCGCTGGGGCGCACGCCAGCGGCACGCGCCCGATTCCTCAAGTGCTGAATCCAACCCATATCCCGCTGACGATACCACATGAGCAGCGACCTGAACGCGCCCATGTGGAGTGCGCGAGTCTCCGGACTTACAGAGATAGCGCGCTCCACAGGGTATGCGGCATAAGGCAACTCCATGGCATAAATTCAGCTTGCGCGAAGGAACACCGTGTTAAATGCGAAAGCAGACCCGCGACCAAACGAACGCGCGCGCGACGGAGGGCATATGTTCGAAGATGCGCCCATTGAGCAACAAAAGCTGGCGCCGAGCGATGACGACATTCGCGCCGGGCTGCACAAGGAAATGGAGCAGGGGGCACATTGGTTTTTCTGGATCGCCGGGCTCTCCCTGGTGAACACCGGCATCAGCGCCTTTGGCGGAGACTGGAATTTCGTCCTGGGGCTGGCCTACACCATGATCGTAGACGAGATGGCCGCGGAGGCAGGCGCGGCCGGCACCTTCATTCCGGTGCTGACCAGCGTTTTCATCGCCGGAATTTTCATCCTGTTCGGATTACAAGCGAAAAAGAAACACCGCTGGCCGTTTTTCGCCGGGATGACGCTATATCTGATCGACGGCGTGATCTTCGTGCTGGCCCAAGTGTGGCTGGCGGTGGCCATCCACGGCCTCGCCCTCTTTTACCTCTACAAAGGCTTGTCTGCGCTGAACCAATTGCGAAAAATGGAAACGGTCACGGTGCCCGGCCTCAGTCAGGTGAAGCTGGACTGAAGCTCCGCCCCGGCGGCTAAAGTCCGCTTGCCCGCGCAGTTCTTCCCCTCAGCCCCCGGCGGCTGCGGCTCCCTTCGGGTAAAATAGCGAAGGGTTGTCGCTGGAGGAAGCATGTTCGGACTGCGCAAAACCAGCCGCGTGAAGCACAATGGCCTGAAGCTCAGCGAGATTCTCGACGCCCACGGCAAATTCGTCCGCCGCGAGCCGGGCGGCGTGCGCGCCGATCTCGCCGGCGCCGACCTTTCGCGCTGCGATTTGCAGCGGGCCAATCTCACCGACGCCATCTTGCAAGACGCCAACCTTGAAGGCAGCGACTTGCGGCACGCTAAACTCACACGCGCGAACTTCACCAACGCCAAAATGCGCCGCTGCGATCTGCGCAACACGGATATGACCGAAGCCACGCTAGCCGGCGCCGACCTCACCGAGGCCCAAATCAGCGGCGTGGAAATGTTTCGCGTGAATCTCTCCGGCGCAACGCTGCACCGCGCCAACCTGCGCGCGACTAATTTCCGCTATGCCATAGTCGATGGCGCGGATTTCCGCGGCGCCGACCTCAACGTCGCCGTGCTGCGCGAGACCGACTGGAGCCAAGCCAAGCTCGAGGGCGCAGACACCTCCACTGCCATCCTCAAGGGACCCATGCCCATCCACAAGCAGTGACCAGTGGCCGGTGACCGGTGGTCACTGGCGAGCCTCAGGTCGCTTTGCCGCTGCTTTTGCTCTGCCGCGCAGTGTTGGTGTCTGGATCGTGTTTGGTCGAACGGATACAAGTCTCGCGAGTCGAAGCGGCGCGAGAGTTGCCATCTCGGGCGAAAGAGGGATCTGCGGAGTGGGATTAGGCGGCGAAGTTAGCCGCCAGAGCAGGGTACTACCGCGGTGAAGCGGAAAACGCGTCGTCGTCTTTCTCTGCTTCCACCTCCGCCTCAGCGGATGGCACAGCAGGGGTAACGGGCGGCGCCGGAGCAGGCGCGGGCGCGATGAACGCAGGGTTCACGCGCCGCCGCCGCGTATCAATGTGCAGCCGCTTGATCTTCTGGTTCAGCGTTGAGAGC
>JBOGNS010000335.1:0-2852 GCA_050747305.1 Candidatus Acidiferrales bacterium
CATTGTGCTGTGAATCGCGAAGCGAAATGTGGAAATTTTCAGCGTGTGAAAAACCGGTGAATGCCGCGTGGAAAGATTTTCACGCAATGGAAGGGGCAGGCACGGGGGCCTGCCCCTACGCGGAGTGGGACGAAGCGCGCGGGATAGCGGTGAGCGGGGCTGCGTGGCCGCGCGCGGTGACCGGCTCGATGGCGGCGACAGCGCCGTTGCGCAGGATTACGGCGTGATCGAAATTGTTCACCGTGGGGCAGACGTGCTTCGGGATGAGGCGCAGCAATTCTCCCGGCTCGGGCGCGCGCGCGCCGCGGGCCACCCGGATCGGCAGATGCTCTTCGCTGGGATGCTCCGGGGTGAGGCCGTCGCGACCGAGCACGGCGCAAGTGGGCACGCCGGCGTCGGCGGAGACGGCTTTGTGTCCGGCATCGCAGGTCACGATGTCGTCGCCCGGGCGGCTCACCACCGTGGAAAGCACGGACACCGCGCGGCGCAAATCCCACTCACGCGGCAGTTGCTCGGCGCTGCGCACGTCGCCGTAAACGATGGTGCCGGGCGAGACGCGATGCAGGAAGCCGCGCCCGGCGAATCCTTTGTATGCCAGCGCGCAGGGCAGCGCCGGCGTGCCGCTGGTGATCACTTCCGGCACCGCGAGCTTGGCGTGTTCGAAGGACGCGACGATGTCCATCAACTTGTCGTAGGCCGCGTGCGCCGCGCGCGTGCGCTGGCCGAGTGAGTCTTGCGTGAGGTGGCCTTCGTAGAAGTGCAGCCCGCGAAATTCGATCCCGCGCTCGGCGATTTCGCGCGCCAGGCGCACCACGCGCAGCGGCTCGGCGGGCATGCCGGTACGGTTCATGCCGGAATTGACATCGAGAAACAGGCCGACGCGGCTGCCCTCCCACAATTGGATTTGCGTGGGCCGCTCGGCCAGCGCAGAGACGCGCGCGTGGGGAAATTCAGCGGCGAGCGAGCGCACGCGCGCGGCGGCCACGTCGGTGACCGAGAAGGCGATCAGCGCATCGGTGATGCCGGCGCGCAGCATGGTGTGCAGCTCGAGGGTGGTGGCGCACTTGGCCTGCGTGACGCCGTGCGCCACCAGGCGGCGCATGGCCGCTTCGAGCTTGCTGGTTTTGACGTGCGGGCGCCAGCGCGCGGGGTCGTTGCCGAGCAGGCGGATGGTAGTCGAAATGTTGTGGTCCACCGCGTCGAGATCAATCAGCAGCGCGGGCGTGAGAATGCCGACGAAGGGGTTGGTCGCCATGGAAGAATGATACGTCTGAAGAGTCGAAACTCGAAATTCGAAACTCAAAATTCGCCTCATTCTGAGAGCGCGACTGTGGAGTGCGGGAACGAAGCTCCCGCTTTGTTTTCCCGGGATGCTTCACGCTGATCGATCTGGGCGAGCAGATGGCCGATGACGATCCCACGCATCACCTACTGGTATTTGCGATTGTAAAATCTTAATCGTAAGATTTGCCAGGCGCGAAGACGCATTGCAGATTTTCGGTGCCGCTTAACGACGAAAAAGAGCAGCCGACAATGACCAAACCGAGAATCTACACAATGAGTTTTGCGAGCATCTATCCGCTGTACGTTCAGAAAGCCAGGAAGAAAGGTCGGACGAAAGCGGAAGTGGACGAAATTATCTTCTGGCTCACCGGGCATATGACGGAAAGCCTGCAAAAAGCCATTGACGCAGAAATTGACTTGGAGACATTCTTTGCCGAGGCGCCGCGCTTCCAGCCGAACGCGAGCCTGATTAAAGGCGTGGTCTGCGGCGTTCGGGTGGAAGAAGTCGAGGACGAAACCATGCGAAAAATCCGCTATTTGGACAAGCTGATCGACGAGCTCGCCAAGGGCAAGGCCATGGAAAAGATTTTGCGCAAATAGCGGTTTATGAGTCCGCTCCGTCGTCGAATCGCCCGGAGATCGTTCCACGTGGGAAACGACCCCAAAACAAAGCGGCAGCTTGTGGCGCCGCACTCCATACGGCTTTTCGCTTTTCGGTTTTCGTTTTTCGATCTTTACGCTTCGCGGGTGACGCTGACCTTGAGGGTGGCGGTCACGTCGTGGTGCAGCTTGACCGGCACATCGGTTTCGCTGACCACTTTGATGGGCTCGGCAAGCTGGATGCGCCGCTTATCGATATTGAAGCCCTGCGCTTCCAGTGCGCCGGCGATGTCGGCGGCGGTGACGGAGCCAAAGAGCTGATCGTTCTCGCCGGCCTTGCGCGCGATGGATACGGACGCGGCGGCGAGTTGTTGTGCCAGCAATTCCGCGGCGCCCTTTTCGGTGGCTTCTTTTCTGGCCAGCGTGGCGCGAATTTTTTCCAGCCGCTTCATGTTGCCGGTGCTGGCGGGAATGGCCAGCGAGCGCGGCAGCAGATAATTGCGCGCGTAACCTTCGGCGACTTCCACCACTTGGCCGCGCGTGCCCAGCTTTTCGACGTTTTCTTGCAGAATGATTTTCATGGTCCCTCGTCCGAGTAATTCGTAGGGGCGGACCCCCTGTGTCCGCCCTTCTTTTTTTACCCTTCCGTGCCGGGCGCAAAGGGTACGCACGGGGGCGTGCCCTTACAGTTCTTGTGCGAAGGGCAGCAGCGCGATATTGCGCGCGCGCTTGATGGCGGTGATCAGCCAGCGCTGGTGTTGCGAACAAGTGCCGGTGAGCCGGCGCGGCAGCACCTTACCGCGATCCTGTACGAAGCTTTGCAGCATGTCGGCCTTCTTGTAGTCGATGTAATCGATGCGCTCGACGCAGAAACGGCACGCCTTGCGCTTGCGGAAGTATTGCTTGCGCGGACGCCGCCCGCCCGGCCCGCCGCCGGGACCACCTTCGCGCCGCGGACCGCCCGGCCC
>JBOGNS010000336.1:0-7943 GCA_050747305.1 Candidatus Acidiferrales bacterium
AGGAGATTCTCAGCTACCTTTCCCTGCTGTGTTTAGGGTTGCACGCTAAGTGCCATTTCTTAAGCCATTTAGATTCAAGCCGGGCTACAGCAATCTACCGTAATTTCCCCACGTAATTTCTGCCGCCACTAGAGAGTAATTTCCGCCGACCGCGCGCCCATACTCAGCCGCGCTTATCCGGCTGCTGATAAATGCCCAACACATTGCCTGCCGGATCGCGGAAGCGCGCGGTGATCTCCGGCGCATCGGCCCCGACGGGCTGCGTGATCTGGCCTCCGGCGACGACGACTGCTTCCACCGTTGCCGCGACGCTATCCACCATGATGTAGATGACGAAGCCGGGCTGCGATGCCGGCGGACGACCGAGTGCCCACGTGCCGCTGACTTCGCCGACTCCATCGTCAAAGGCCGTACTGCCGTCGCTGCGCCGGCGGAGGCGCCAGCCGAAAACCTGCTTGTAGAATTCAGCCGAGCGCGCAACATCGGCGGCGGGAATCTCGATGTAACAAATCTTGCCGTTGCCAGGCGTGGGGGCCATCGTTAATCCTCCGGACGTGGTCATTCTTACACGCCCTCCAATTCCAGACAATTAGACGCCATTGTTGTGAATTTTGGTGTGGACTCGGCCCCTGTGCGAACGCTTTTGCCGACTCTGGCGGCTGCTGCCCAGCATGAGTGGTGCTACGGCCAGCGCGGACTACTGGAGGAGCTTGGGCGCGGGCGACAGGGTAAGAATTCTGGCGAGCACGCCATTGACCACGCGGTCGCAACGCGACAGGTGGAATTCGAAGGCCGCCGGCGTGGCGGCGCCGATGCGAGCATACAGTTCGGATTGCAGCATGGCGCGGGCGCGGTGCAGGCGCGTCTTCACCACTTCCTCGCTCACTTCCAGCGCCTCGGCGGTTTCCGCGGTGCTCATTTCCTCGATCTCGCGCATCACAAACACGCCGCGGTAGGCGTCCGGCAGGGAATCGATGGCTTGGTTGAGCAGGGCTTTCATTTGGTTCCCGAACAGTTGCTCTTCGGGATTGCGTGTTTGTGCCTTGGGTTCGGGCATAATTTTCTCCGGGTCACCGCTCGAATCGATGCTTTCCATCCGCTTGCCGCGGCGCAAGCGAGCCAGCGCTTCATTGACGGCGATCTTCGTCAGCCAGGTGGTGAACTTGGCGCGGTTCGCGAACTGGTCCAAGTGCATGTAGGCGCGCACATAGGTTTCTTGCATCACGTCTTCCGCTTCGCCGTCGTTGCCCAGAATGGCGCGGGCCACGCGGTACACGCGCTGGTTGTGCCGCCGCATCAGGATTTCGAATAGCGCGGCATCCCCGGCGCGCACCTGCCGCACTACTTCTTCGTCGGGCATCCCCGCCCAATTCGCCGACGGTCCGCCCGCAATCGCATCCAGCATGGCCATAGAACTTCCCTCCTACTCATTAGAGCATATCGGGCCGAAAAGGTTACAAGGCCGCCCCCCTCGGTTGTGGCCCCGCATCCCTGTCACCTTTTGCGGGTTCGTAACTCTGTATGAGTGGAACCAAAAACGTGAAGAGGTGAATCGCGATGAATATGAAAGATAGGGGCCTGAATTCGGCATGGTGGGCGCTGCGCATCGGGTTGGGTGTCGGGCCATTCTTGGCGGGCCTGGACAAGTTCTTCAACATCCTCACGGACTGGGGAATGTATCTGAGCCCCGCGGTGGAGGCATGGCTCCCGGTGAGCGGCGCGGCCTTCATGCGCACGGTGGGCGTCATCGAGATGATGGTCGGTTTGGCCATTCTCACTCGCTGGACGCGCCTGGGCAGCTACGTGGCCGCGGGTTGGCTGGTGGCCATTGCCGCGAACCTGGTAACCACCGGGATGTTCTTCGACCTGGCCGTGCGCGACGTGGAAATCGCCATCGCCGCGTACACTCTGGCGCGTCTGACGGAGGCGCGCCAGCCTGCCCGCGTCAAGCAAATGGTTTCGCTTTCGCTGCTGGAGGCCGCCGGATTGCGGCGTCACCGAAACGCAGCGTGAAGTTCGCACCAACCACAAACTCAAAAAGGAGAGAGAACCAGTGAAGAAAGCAGCGTTTTTATTGATCGCAATGGCTCTCGTGCTTCCGCTTTCCGCCGCCGCGGAAACCTGGAAGAACGTGCCCGTTGTGGACACCATGTGCAGCGTGAAGGCCAAGGCAGAGCCGGACAAGCACGCCACCAAATGCGCCTTGACCTGCGCCAACAGCGGTTTCGGCATTCTGACCGCCGACGGCGCTTACCTGAAATTCGACGAGGCGGGCAATGAGAAGGCAGTGGCCGCCCTCAAGCAAACCAAGAAGACCGATCACCTGCGCGTGACGGTGACCGGCGAACGCGACGGCGACATCATCAAAGTGCAGTCACTCTCGCTCGAGTGATCGCTTTGTCCCTGAAGGCGAGGCGGTCCATCGAACCTCCACCGCGGGAGCGGGCCGCCTCCACTTTCGTTACTCTCGATGTATGAATGCGAATGCAAGCGAACTACGCAGACTCGGACGGTGATTCTGGAATGCTGGCGTGCGAACAACAAGACGAAAAAGAGATGGTTCTTTCCTTCGCGTCTCATGCTCACTGTAGCGCGCTCTCGCGGGTGTTGCGCGGCGAATTGTGCGCGGAATTCAGCCGGCAAGCGGGGCGGCACTTCAAGCCGTATGAACCTGTGTACTCGGCGGGTGACCGCGCGCACAGCGTGTATTTCCTCAAACAGGGACTGGTCAAAACCAGCGTGATAACCCCGCAGGGTGAGGAAGTGGTTTTGCAACTGCACTTGGCGGGCGATGTCTTTGGCGAGCTCTGTTTCTGCGGCCGCGAGCGTCGGGAAAAGGCGGTGGCGCTGGAACCCAGTGAAGTTGCCGAGATTTCCATTGCCGCGCTGCTCGCTCGTTTACAACGGAGCCCGCAAGCCCTCACCGGCTTTCTTGGCGTGGTTTGCCAGCGCCTTTCGGATTCCTACGACCGGCTGGCCATGCTCAGCTTCGATGATACGATGGCGCGCCTCGCGCGCACGCTGATCAAGCTGGGAAACGAGATGGGCCGCCCCATTCCCGGCGGCGTGGAAATCTCACACTACTTGCGTCAAGAAGACCTGGCCGATATGATTGGAGCCAGCCGTGAAGTGGTTTCCAGTCTCCTCAACCGGCTGCGAAAACTGCATCTCATCGAATACCGGCGCAAAGGGCAACTCGTGATCCGCACTGCGCCACTGCTCGACTTTCTGGAACGCGCCGCGCCTCGGGATCGCGATTAGCCCGCCATTTCAACAGGCGTTTGTGAGCTGCATCACTTTTCGCGCTTCGTTGGTTGCGTAGGATAGGAGCCAGCCAACTCCCGTCAGTTCCAAAGGAGGTCACATGAATCGCGCAATGCGACTCGGAAGCGTATTTTTCATTGCGGCTTTACTGTTTGCATCGCTGGAATTCGCTGCCAGCAGGACTCGGGCAGGCGGCGACGGCCGTGCTGACGACCGCGACGACGACAAGAAGAACTCGAAGTTCGACACGGTTATTCGGAAGAATGCGCGCGTCTTGATGGATGAAGGAAGGCGCATCTTCCGCTTCGACACGTTCGGGGACCAAGCGTTCTGGGGCGATACATTGCAGCTCCACACAGCGATTGCCGGCACCAGCAATGGCGGTGTGGGTCCGGGTGTCTCTCCACGCACCGCGCTGGCAGTCGGCCTGAAAGTCGATTCTGATGCGCTACCAAAATCTCTGATCGCTGCGTTGAAGAATGGCCGAGTCAACCTCGACGATCCCGCCACTACCCTGGCTTTGCTGAAGTTGAACGCAGTAGTGGGCGTCACCGGCTTCTTCGATGACCAGGGAAAGCTGAGTTCCATGGGTATCCAGTGTGCGTTTTGTCATTCCACAGTGGACGATTCCGTGGCGCTGGGCATCGGCAAGCGCCTGGATGGCTGGCCGAACCGCGACCTCAACGTGGGGGCCATCGTCAACCTGGCGCCAAATCTGCAACCGTTTACGGACCTGCTGGGAGTGGACGATGCCACAGTCCGTCGTGTGCTGGCCACGTGGGGGCCGGGCAAATTCGACGCCGAGCTTTTCATGGACGGCAAGGCGTTCCAGCCCAATGGCAGGTCGGCCGCCACTTTAATGCCAGCCGCGTATGGGCTGGCCGGCGTGAATCTCCACACGTATACTGGCTGGGGTTCGGTGACCCACTGGAACGCTTTTGTGGCCAACCTGGAAATGCACGGCAAAGGAACGTTTTACGACCCGCGCCTCAACGATCCCGATCAATTCCCGATCGCCGCCCGAGCCGGATTCGGCAACGTGCGCAACGATCCGGACTTGATTACTTCGAAGATGCCCGCGCTGCACTTCTATCAACTGGCGATTCCATCGCCCAAACCGCCCAAGGATAGTTTTGACGAAGTTGCGGCCGAGCGGGGCCAAGAAACCTTCAACGGAATCGCGCAATGTTCGCGATGCCACGTGCCGCCGATCTTTACCGAGCCCGGATGGAACATGCATACCGCCGCGGAAATCGGGATTGACGACTTCCAGGCCAACCGTGCCCCGGACCGGCGCTACCGCACAACCCCGTTGAAAGGCGTGTGGTCCCGCACCAAAGGAGGCTTCTACCACGATGGCCGTTTCGCCACGCTGCGCGATGTGGTCGAGCACTACAATAGCTTCCTGGGCCTGCAACTGAGCGAACAGCAGAAGAGCGACCTCGTCGAGTATTTGAAATCACTCTAGCGCAGCACAATCAACGCAAGAAAGACCAGGAGTAATGATGAAGCTCAAGATCACATCGCAGCACGAGGTCGCCTCCAAAACCCTGGCGGTGCATCTGGAGAAGCCGGACGGTTTTGCCTTCGAGGCGGGTCAATTCATTGAGGCGGCGCTCATCGATCCGCCCGAAACCGATGCGGAAGGCGACAATCGAGCGTTTACGCTGGCCAGCGCGCCCTACGAACCGGAGCTGATTTTCGCAACGCGTCTCCGCGATACGGCTTTCAAACGCGTTCTCAGGAACCTGCGGAAGGGGCAGGAAATTAGCGTGGATGGGCCGTTTGGCTCCTTCACCCTGCACAAAGATGCCGCACGGCCCGCCGTTTTCCTTGCCGGGGGAATCGGAATCACGCCCTTCCGCAGTATTGTGCTGCAAGCCGCCAAAGAGGCGCTGCCACATCGTTTGTTTCTTTTCTTTGCCAACCGCCGCCCCGAGGACGCGGCTTTTCTGCGAGAGTTGCAGGACGTGGAGAAACAGAATCCACAGTTCACGCTGGTTGCCACCATGACGCAACCGCAACCGTCCGCCCAGCCCTGGCAGGGCCCACATGGCCATATCGACAAGGCGATGATCGAGCGCTACGCCGGCCCCATGGCGGCGCCGATCTTCTACCTCGCAGGGCCGGCCGGCATGGTGCGCGCCATGCAGAGCCTGCTGCGAAGCGCCGGCGTCACCACCGACAACATTCGTGCCGAGGAGTTCGCTGGCTACTAGTCCGCGCTGAAAGGCGGGCACGCGAGCCTTGGCAAAGGCCCCGTCGCATTGCCTGCGGTGGCGGAGCCGTGCGGGTGATCTCCGGCGCGTCGGCGCCGTTCGCCGGCACCCTGAGCGCGGAAGCAGCCCAATGGCATGCCGTGCCGTTGCCGCAAGTTTGACCGAGAGCGCCCGTCGAAGTATCTTGATCCCCATGGTGCCGCGTTGGCGCAGTTGCGGCAATTGGGGAACCTAACGATGCCACCGGATGATTCGCGGAACGAAACGTGGCCGAGCCTCCCCTTGGACTCCTGGAGCGACACCTGCGCGACCTTGCATATGTGGGCTCAGATCGTCGGCAAGATTCGTCTCGCGCGAAATCCCTGGGTCAATCACTCCTGGCATGCCACGCTTTATCTGACGTCGAGAGGGCTCACCACGACGCCGATTCCGGATCGCGCCCGGAACCGGACATTCCAAATCGATTTTGATTTCCTCAGTCATGAGTTGGCCATCCAGGCTAGCGATGGACGAACGAGCACTCTTCCACTCGAGCCTCAATCCGTGGCCTATCCCGCATTCTATTCCTATGCGTATCCGGAGCCGGCTGGATTCTCTCAGGCGCCCGTCAGGCCGGACGCCGCGTTTTACAGCGCCGATCTCCGGGAATTCATCCTGGCGTATGACATCGTGCGGGCCTCAGCGTCGCCGGATGAGACGCTCCTTGATTTTCTGCAAGCGACGTATGAAGCCGCAGCGAATTTGGCCCATTGGGATCGCGGGTCCCTGGAACGCGGCCACGACCCGAAAAGCACAGTCCACGCTTAAGGCGGAGAGCGAAACTGTCGTGGCGCAGGACGAAACACGGGAATTTGGCCGGAATCGCTCCTGCCTGGTCGACGGCCCAAGCCGCTGGCCGTGCAATTCCGTGATTCTCGGATTAGACTATCCGCTCCTAGCGAGGTTTTAGTTGGCACCAAGTCAGCTTCTCAAACCGCTGTGTGTCGTCGCAATTTGGATGGCGCTCGCATTCGGCCTTTTGGAAGGCATCGTCTTTCTCGCCACCAATCCCTACCCGCTGATCCGCGCCGCGCACAAGGTATCGTACGACGTGCTGTGGATTGCGCCGATTTTCGACGCACTGGTATTTCTGGGTGTGGCGCTGGCGCTGTTTATCCCCTTGCAGCTCCTTCGCCGCGTCAGCGTGGAAAAGAAAATTGCGATCGCGTGGGGCGCCTTCACGTTCGTCAGCGTCTTCATGGTCGTGACCGCGCCCAGCCTCGTTTCGCTTTATGCATCCGCCGTGCTGGCCGCAGGCGTTGCCGCCATTGTCTGGAGAATGGGCCGGGACCGCCTCACCCGCCTGACCGCCGTACTCTCCCGCCGCCTGTGGGTGGCTCCCGTGTTGCTCGCCGCGATTGCTGGCGGGGTGTTTGCCTACGACGCTGCGCGCGAATGGTGGCTGGTGCGCGGCCTGCCGCCCAGCGCACCGAATGCTCCCAACGTGCTGATCATCCTGCTCGATACGGTGCGTGACGATCGCTTCGAACGGGGGACCGGTGAATCCCTCACCCCGAACATTGACGCCCTGGCACAAAAAGGAATTCGCTATACCAATGCCTGGTCTTCCACTTCCTGGTCTCTGCCGTCGCAGTTCGGCATCCTGACCGGACGGTTGCTGCACGACGCGAGCTCGGGCTTCCCCATCGCCCGCATTGAGCCGGGAACGCCGAGCCTGCAAAGCCTGCTCGGGCAGCGCGGTTACGTCACCGGCGCCTTTTCCAGCAACGCCGCGTGGATCACGCCGGAGTATTTGGGGCAAGACTTCCTGCGCTTCCGCACCTATCAGTTCGAAGACTACATCCGGCGGGTTCGCTACGGCCGCGTGCTCAACAAGGTTTTGGAGCGCGTGGGCTATCCGGAAAGCGGCCGTGGTAAGGAAGCATCGAAACTTTCTCGAGAGTTTCTTAGCTTCCTCGACGAATACCCGGACCGGCCGTTCTTCAGCTACCTCTGCTACATGGATGTGAACCGCCAGATGTACAAAGCGCGTACGGACGGAGGTTCGTGGGCGGAGGTGATCGCGGCCTATGATCGCGCGGTGACGGGGATCGACGCGGAGATCGGAAGGCTGCTGGGCGCCCTGCAAGAGCGCGGTTTGCTGGAGAACACGCTCGTCATTCTGACGTCGGATCACGGTCAATCGTTCGGCGAGCCAAGCGGCGATCACAATCCTGACGGCCACGGCACCAGCCTCTACCCGGAGCAGAGCGCGGTGCCTCTCCTTGTGGTCTATCCGCCCAAAGTTCCCGCCGGGATGGCGCTTTCGCAGGAAGTGAGCATCATTCAGATTCCGAGCACGGTGATGCATCTGCTTGGTGTGGAGCAAACGGCTTTTGGGCGCGAACCGCTGCCCTTGGATTCGCAATCCGCAACCGCCGCGGCCGGCCGCGCCGCTTTCCTTGGTTTACAGGATTGGAG
>JBOGNS010000337.1:0-4969 GCA_050747305.1 Candidatus Acidiferrales bacterium
GCTCATCACCAGCCGGTCCACCTGCGGGTTGAGCGAGCAAATTCCGTTCGAGAGCGCCTCCGGCAGCATGGGCACCGCGCGCCCGGGGAAATAGACTGAGGTGCCGCGCACGCGCGCTTCGCGGTCCAGCGCCGAGCCGGGGCGCACGTAATGCGCCACGTCGGCAATGTGTACTTGCAGCTCGTAATGGTCGCCCGGGAGCCGGCGCACGTGGACCGCATCGTCGAAGTCTTTCGCGGTTTCGCCGTCAATGGTGACGATGGGCAGCGCGCGAAAATCCTCCCGCCCCTCCAGGTCGCGGTGGCCCACTTGCTGCGGCGTGGCCTCCGCTTCCGCTTGCGTATCATCCTCAAAACGGTGTGGGATGCGGTGCTTGCGGATGATGATCTCCGTATCCACGCCCATTTCGCCGGTGCGCCCCACGACCTCCACCACACGGCCCGCCGGCGCCACGCCGCCGCTGGGGAAGCGCGTCAACTCCACGTCCACCACCATGCCGTCCAGTTCCGTGAGTCGCTGCCGCCGGCTGTGCTTGCCTTCCGCCTCGTACTTTTGCCGCAAGGCGGGGGTGAGTTCGGCGCCCGGCGGAATCAGAATTTCCTGCCCCAGCCGCGTCTCGAACGGTACAACCACATTGCCGCGATCGCCATAGCGAAACACGCCGACCACCGTGGGATGCGCGCGGCGCACGATGCGCACCACGCGCCCCTCTGCGCGCCCATCGGGCCGGCGCTTTTCGATGCGCGCCGCCACCGCGTCGCCATGCATGGCATCGCCCGTGCTCCCCGGCGCGATGAACAGATCGCCATCCACTCCGGCCACCGGCTCATCCGGCACCACAAAGCCGTAGCCATCGCGATGGATCACGATGCGTCCGGTAAACAGATTCGCGTCCGCCCGCCCGCCGCTCCTCTCTGGAGCGCGCCCCTGCGGGGTGAATCGCCCTCCCAGCCCGGAGGCTCCTGCCTCCGGCTCTTTCCTGCCGCCTGCAGAGCGCCCCTGAATGGTGAATCGCCCTCCCAGCCCGGAGGCTCCTGCCTCCGGCTCTTTCCTGCTGCCTGCAGAGCGCCCCTGCGTGGTGAATACGCCCGCGGGATGATCCGGCTGCGACGCGGCCGGGCGTTTGTCTCTGCCCGCCGCCGGTGCGATCACATACCGCCCGCTGGTTACTTCCGTGAGTTCACGCCTGTGTTTCATTCGTGAGAGAACTTTCTGCAGCTCTTTGCGCTGCGCGCCGTGCAACTGCAAGGCCCGCGCAATTTCGCGCGCGCTGGTTCCTTCGCGCTTTGCGCCGATTGCACCCCGCACATCCTGTTCGGTGAGTTCTGGTCGGTGAGCCACTGCTGGTAGCTTATCTTAAGTCGCGCCGCGGAATGGCGACATCCTGGCGCCACATCGAAATGCGCGCTCAGAGGCGCAAACCCGCCGCCAGGATGGCGGTGCTGCGTCAGGCAGGCCGCTGCGCCGCGAACAGATGCGTGGTATCGCGCGACAGCAGCACCCACAAGCTGTAGATTCCAATCGCCGTGCCAAACGGAATATTCAGCAAGTTCAAGACGGAAAGAACGATCGTCAGGATGCGCGCCCACTCCTTGTAACTGAGCAGCCCAATCCCCGCGATCAGCCCCGGCAGCGACACGATCAGAACTAAAAGCACGATTCCGCCGCCCACCAGCCCGATAATCCCGGCCGCCATCCCGCCTTCCGGCCCGGCATCCGAAAGCCCTACGATCCCTGCTGCGCCGCCGAACACCAGCAAGACGATCAGCGCGCCGGCCAGCCCAAGCGCCCCCAGCGCAATATTAAGCGCCGCGACAATCTTCACATGTGTGTCCATATTTTTCTCCGCTGAAGTGACATCTTGGAGCACCGCACTTCCGCAAAACTACCCTTTGCGGCGCATCGTGTCCAGCGGATTATTTCTCGATTTCGGTAGGACAGACCTCCTGGTCTGTCCGCATTTGGACGAATGGACTCGCAGCGGCCGGCAACCGCCTGCAGCGCCCGCGGTCGCTCTTGCGAATCTGTCCCCGGTATGAAATGCGAATATCAGGATGGAATTGGTGCCGAAGAGAGGACTCGAACCTCCACGCCCTTGCGGGCACTAGCTCCTGAAGCTAGCGCGTCTGCCAATTCCGCCACTTCGGCTCAGCCCGCACGTTCGCGCGCTTCTACAGCGCGGCTCATCCCACTGCGGGCCATCTATTTTCGCCAGCCACGCCGGCCTTGTCAAACCACCTTGCAAATTCCGCCAAATCTCCCCTTTTCATTTTGCAGTGCTATAATCCAGCCAGTTCGTACCTTTCACCGGCCGCCTGTCCGCCGCATGGGCCGAGGAGGCGAATGTGAATCTCGAACCAATCATCAGAATTCTCCTGATTATCTGGGGCGTGGTCACCGCGGGGCTTGTGGGGCTGTTTATCCGCCGCAGCATGCTCTCCATGCGGGAGGAAGATCAACTTTTTCTCGACAAAGCGGAAGAACACATGCTCAAGGAGCAACAGGTGATCGTCGGCAGGATTCAGAAAATGGACCGGCTCGTCTGGGCCACCGGCATTCTATCGGCGGTGCTGCTGCTGGTGCTCGCGGGCGTGTGGATCTATCACGGCCTCACTCGCGAATTCAGCGGCTAGATTGCCACCCTGCGCTTCTACTGGCGCGGTTCTCCGCCGGGAGGCGTGCTGCCCACCGGTTGCAACTTCGTTTCCGCCTGCGCCTTCGCCGTCTCCACAATCGACGTGTGGTTGTGCGCGATCACCCAGAAGTTGCCGCGCTTTTCCAGTGTCAATGACGTATGCCCGCGCGCCCCGTAAGGCGTGCCATCGGCCACCGCCGACATCTCCCATTGATACACCGCCCAGGCCACCAGCCCTTTCACCTGAATGAACGTGTTGTGACGGTCTACGCGCACCGTTTGCATCCGGCTGCGCTGCCGCTGATAGGCCAGCGCGTAACTCTCCCAGCCCTGCAGCGGAGGCTCATAGGCGCTGCTCACCACCGTCACATTCTCGGCGTGATACTTCTTGAGCATCTCCACGTCGCCGAGTTGCCACGCCGCCAGCATCTCGCTGATTTCCTTCTCAATCTGCTGCGGGTCCGGCAGCGTGATCGTCGGCTCCGCCGCGGCATCCTTATCGCTATTTTTTTTCTTCTTTTGCGCTTCCGTCTCCGGCGCAAACGCCAGCATCAGCGCCAGCGCCACGCACACTGTCACGCACAACCCCGCGCGCGACCCAGTGCTAGGCGCGCTCACTACGCTTTTGGTCCTGCGCCCCGCCGCCGCGCCCGTATGAGTCATCACCCGCTTCGTTCGCTCTCGCTTCATCATTCCCCCTCTGCGTGCCCGCGCGCCGCACGCCTTTTGGCGCCGCGCTCGCCCCTACACATCAGGCTCCCGGGCTCAAGTTCTCCGCCGAGAATATCACCCCAACGCAGGTCTCCCCTTCCTTGACGACACGGAGTTGCCCCACCCATTACGCCCCCCGCCGACCGTCATTCTGGTGCGAGCAACGAACCCACTAGTCGTTCGACGTTGAGCGTTGAACGTTCGACGATCCGCGCGCATCTGCTCGCATCTGTGTTCATCTGCGTTGTTGTGTTTTTCTGAGTTCTGACTTCTGCCTTCTGCCTTCTGAGTTTTTTTTCACTGGCTCAGCAAATTCACAAATAGCCGGTACGCCCCGGGCACGCCTTCCGGCAACTGCCGAAAGAAACTCAGCCCCGTATAGATGTACAGCCCGCGCCCGTGCTGCGCCACCACCAGCGACCCGGTTGTCTCCTTCTCGCCGGGATCATTCATGCTCAGCAGCGGCGTGTACCGCGCATCGAACTCGCCCCAGAAATACAGCCCGCGCTCCTGCACCCAGCCTTCGAAATCGCGCGCGCTAATCCGGTTAGGCACATTGAGCAGCGCATGTTCGGGCGCCAGCAACCGCACCGGCGCATCCTCCACAGCGACGCGCAGCGTGGGATCCGCCACCGTCGCCGGATACGGCGCCGGACGCCACCGGCTCCACACACTGTCGCGCTGATACTGCACCACCAGCGTGCCGCCCGCCGCGCAGTAGTCCAGCAGCCGCCGGTTGGCGCGAATCAAATCCTCGCGCAGCTCGTACGCGCGGATGCCGATGGCAATCGCATCGAAGCGTCCCAGATCGCCAAACGCCAGCGCCGCTTCATCCAGCATCGTCACTTCGATGCCGAGCTGCCGCAGCGACGCCGGTATCGGGTCGTTGTCCGCCGCCACGTAGCCCACGCGCAGCCCGCGCGGCACATTGACGTCGAACACGCGCACATTCGCCACCGCCGGCTCGCTCCACAGCCGTGTTGGCAATGTCACCAGCGGCTCCAGCGACGTGCGAAACTCACTCCGCCTCGCCCCGACGCCTCGGGGCCCCAACCGCGCCACCAGCTTCAGCGGGAAGCTGCCCACCGGCGGCGCGCGCGGCGGGGTCACCGTAAACTTCACCAGTTGGTCGCCCGCGCCATCGAACTGCAAGCGCACCGGCCCGGACGCGCGCCACGCCCCCGTCGCTTCCAGCGTCACCGTTACCTCCGCCGGCGCGCTGCCGTAATGACGCACACGCGCCACCAGCTCGATCGGCTTCTGCGGCTGATTCTGCGCCACCACAAATTGCCTCGGCTCCGGCGTCAGCGTCACTGCCGGCACGAGCGTCAGCGGCAAATCATCCACGCGCGTGGTGGTCACGCGCTGCGACGTCACATCTTCTTCCACCGCAAACTCGTATCCCTCCAGCTTCGCTTTCAGCCGCGCGCGCACCAGCGCCGGCGGCCACGGATACATCCACTCGTTTTCCACGTCCGGCTTCTTCGCATCCGCCGGAATCTGCACCGTGAACCGCACCCCGCCGCGCGCCGATACGTCGGGGCCGCGCTCGTCCGCCGTTTTCTCGGTCACCTTCCAGCCCTCCGGCAGCACCAACTCCGGCTCACCCAACTCCAGCGGCAC
>JBOGNS010000338.1:0-2844 GCA_050747305.1 Candidatus Acidiferrales bacterium
ACACCACCAAGCCGGTCGGGAAGGGAACCGGTTTGGGACTTAGCATTTGCTACGGGTTGATCAGTGAGCACGGCGGCGAAATCAGCGTGTGCAATGCGCCGCCGCGTGGCGCGTGCTTCACCCTTGCCCTGCCGGCCATGCCGCCGGATGCCGTCGCAGCGCCGCCGAAAGCCGCGGCTGCTGCGATGGCGCGCCTGGGACGCGTGCTGTTGGTAGACGACGAGGAGACGGTCCTCGATCTGGAGACCCAGACCCTTCGCGCGCACTGCGATTGCGTCTACACTGCGCGCAATGGGCGCGAAGCCATCGCCTGCCTCGAACGCAACGAGGTCGATGCGGTGGTCACCGACCTCAAAATGCCCGGCGAAATTAGCGGTCAAAACCTTTTCGCGTGGATCGCGGCCCACCGCCCCGCGCTGGCCCCGCGTGTTGTGTTTACCATGTCCGACGCCGACGATCACAAAGTGCGCGCCTGGCTCCGCCGCACCGGTTGCCGGTACCTCCAGAAACCTTTTCGCTTGCAGAATTTGGTCGCCATCCTCCAGAAGGCTTTCGCCGGCCAGGATTCTTCCGTCGCACGATAAGCGCGGCCTCGCTTCGTTTCACATGCCCGTTTCTCTTGCACGCCTGTGTCCCGCTCGACATTCCACGCCGCATATCTGAAAATGTGAACCATGCTCGAGTGGGTTTGCCCCAAGTGCAATCGCGGTGTCGATCCTGCCCTCACGGTGTGCCCTTTCTGCGGCTACGAGGAAGGGAAGGCCCCGTCGGTCGCCGCCGCACCGCCGCCTCGCCTGCCCGCCGCAAGGCCCGGTCGCCGCGTGGTCATCCGGCGCAAGCGCAATTGGCAGCCGTTCTGGGCTGACGTGGAGCGTGGTTTTCGCTTCGGCCTGGGCTTCGTCGCCGCGCTGGCGGTGGCCTACTTCGTGCTGTACCTCGTGGCGTACTATGGCGGCTACGGCGAGTGGGCCAACCGGCTCGCGCGCTGGCTGTTCGGTTGAGGGCTTCCCGCTTTACACATTCCGCAGCATGTACTAGATTCTCTGCTTTTGCGATGAAACGCGTTTATTTCAGCAACGATTTCATCAGCGTAACATTGTCGCGCGGCCCGCTGGCGCTTTTTCTGTTGCTCCTTACCGTCTCCGCCGCCCCGCAGGACCGCGCGGCCCAGTTCAGGCCGCTGGCCGCAGAACTGGCCGAGCGGCGGCTGGCCGGTGGCGAAGAATCCGAAGGGGAGCAGGCGCGCGCGCTGCAGCTTGCCGACGCCGTCGTGCTCGGCATCCTCAATGCCGGGGCGCCGACCACGGATGATGTTGCCCCTTCTGGATCGCTCGAGACGTTGCTCGCGCAGCCGCCTCGCGTCGGCGAGAGTTACCAGTTGATGCGTCTGGGTCCGCCCAGTCGCCCCTGGTATCTGCTGGCCGCGAACGTCGGGCTGGCCGGCCCTTCTGCCGTGCGCATCTATGCGCGCCCGCCGAGCAGCGCCGGCTATCGACTGGTTGCACGGATCGACCGCTTCAGCCAGGCAGACTACTTCGACGAATTCCTTTCCCTTGCGCTGGTGGCGCCGGCCGAAGGCGTCTTCGTCACCGTGACCGGCCGCACCGATGAGCTGGAAACCGGCGGCTACATCGCGTGGCACTTTGACGGCGAGCGTCTCGAACGCTTGTGGGCAACCGATCTGCTCGAACGCTCGCGCTACGAAGTCGCCGGCGGCGAGTTCCGCGTCACGTACTGTGAGGAGTCTGACGATGACGACCCCTCCCGCTGCGCCCGGATGCTGCGCGAGCGCTTTGCCTGGCGCGGCGGCCAGTGGCTGACACTCGAGCGCAGGGAAATCAAGCCGTAATCGTTACTCACATCTTACCGCGCTCTTTCTTGACTGGTTTTCGGCGCTGTGCAACCATACCGCGCAAGTCGACGCGCGGTGATTCCTGCGGAGGCGAACTTGCCCAAAGAACTGCTGGTGCGCGACTTCATGACCAGTCCCGCCACCTCCATCGAGGCTGACGCGCGGCTGCTGGAGGCTGCGCTGGCCATGCGCCGCTCCGGCTTCCGCCACTTGCCGATTGTGCGCGCCGAAAAGCTCGTGGGCATCATCAGCGACCGCGATATCAACCGCTACGCGCCGTCGCTGCTCGGCAATATCTCCCAGGAGGAGTACAACGCCATCTTCGAGAACACGCCGCTCGAGCGCGTAATGGTGAAAGACCCGCTCTACACCACGCCCGACGCGCCGATACGCACCGTGGTGGCCACCCTGCACAACCGCAAGCTCGGCTGCATGCCCGTGGTGGAGAATGGCAGGCTCGTCGGCATCGTGACCATCACCGATCTGCTCAAGCTGTTGCACAAGCTCATCACCGGGTCGGACAACATCGAAGCCGCTGCCGAATGATTTGACTCGCGTTGGCGGTACAACTTTGCGCGCAGCCCGTCCATCTATCTGGAAGCGCTTGCGTCGAGCATGAAGTGGCGGTGTGACCGCCGGGATGAGGCGATGGGATGAAACTTGCTCGGTTCATGGCAATTGTTATTCTGGCGCTGTCGCTCGCGAGCATTGCCGCGGCTCAGGCTGCCCCGGCGCCCGCGAATAACCCGGCCTCCAACGAAGAATTCCTGCGGCTTGCCGACGAGTTGCTCGCGGAAGTCAGCGCGCATCTGAACCTGCCGGTGAAGACGCCGCTAAAAAAAAGCCTGCGCTCGCGTGAATACATCCGAGACTACGTAGTCAAGCAGTTCCGCGAAGAGCAATCGCCTGAAGAGAGCCGCGTCGATAGCGTGGTGTTGCAAAAGTTCGGCTTGATCCCGAAAAATTTCGAGCTGGAAACATTCCTGATCGAC
>JBOGNS010000339.1:0-5472 GCA_050747305.1 Candidatus Acidiferrales bacterium
CACACTTGTATGCGTACAGTGGCACGCGGAAGCTCCTCCTGAGTCGTAAGCGCGGGATTTTACCATGCGCCAGTAGGACAGGCATCTTGCCTGTCCGCGATTGCAAAAATTGCAGAAGCATCGTCCATGCACACGGCGCCGCCCTGCCCAAGTCGCCCCGGGGGAGACGCGCAAGGCGCCTCCAAAACCGGGCAGGCAGGAGTGCCTGTCACACTGGCTTTGCGCGACGCGCCCATAGCACTAGACTGGATGGTGCTAATGGTCTGCCTGGCGGCCTACACGCGGGTGTAGACTGGCAAGTGTCATTGCGCACCTGGACGTGGAAAAAAAAAGCGGACAGATCGGGAGGTCTCTCCTACGTCATGAAATCACCGCTGCAATCACGGCCGGACGGCGGCTGCCTCTACTTGGTGGCCACGCCCATCGGCCATCTGGAAGACATCACGCTGCGCGCGCTACGCGTGCTGAAAGAAGTCGACCTGATCGCCTGCGAAGACACGCGCCAGACGCGCAAGCTGCTGACGCATTACGGCATTGCGAAGCGGCTGGTGAGCTATCACCAACACAACGAGATTACGCGCGGCGCAGAACTGATGGTGGAGATGGAGCAAGGCGCGCAGATTGCGCTGGTGAGCGACGCAGGCATGCCGCTGATCTCCGACCCTGGACACCACCTGCTTACGCTGTGCCGGCGGCATCGCATCCCGGTGGTTCCCGTGCCGGGTCCGTCGGCGGTGGTGGCGTCGCTGGCGGCTTCAGGATTGCCCACCGACTCATTTCTCTTTCGCGGGTTCCTGCCCTCGCGCGCGCGCGAGCGGCGGCGGGCGCTGGTAGAGCTGGCTGCATTGGGCCGGCAGGTGGGCACGCTGGTTGTGTACGAGGCGCCGCACCGGCTGGTTGGCACGCTTTCGGACATGGCGGCGATCCTGGGCAATCGGCAGGCGGTGGTGGCGCGGGAGGTAACCAAGCTGCACGAAGAATTCCTGGGCGGATCGCTGGAGCAGGTGCTCGTGCACTTCGATGCGCATCCGCCGCGCGGCGAGATCACGCTGCTGGTGGCGCCGCCGGACGGAAGCGAAGAACCTGCCGCCCCAGGCGCACCGGCTGCCGAAGTGCCGCTGAAGGTGCGAGTCGAGCAAATCGCGCGCGAGCAAAACCTGGACTCGAAAGCGGCGCTGAAGCTGGCGGCGCGCGAGCGCGGCATCAGCAAGCGCGAAGCCTATAAGCAAATGCTCACCCAGCGGGACTAGGTGGTGGTTTCGCTGACGAAGACGCGGTTCAGGTGACGGCCGAGGAACTGCACGCCGACAATTTTCCCCTTGTCACTCTCATCTTTCTGCACACGCACGACCTGAGCCAGAGTGGAGAACTCCCGACCCAGCTTGCGGAAGGCGCCACCCTGCGGAATGAAAATTTCGAGCTCGTCACCAACGGCAATCTCGCGCGTGGTGACGAACGACAGGCCGGTGCGGCTGAGGTCGAAGCTGGTGGCGGATTCCTCGTAGCGATGACCGGCGGCGTCGCTGCCGCGCACGATAATCGACAGCCCGGCGGTGACGCGCCGCTGCGTGCGCCGCTCGCTCCCGCCGCCGTCGCCGGTCGCCGCGCTCAAGCCACCCGCTCCGCGGCCGCAGATTCCGCGCCGGCCGAGGCCAGCAAGGGGGCGAAGAAGGTTTCCACGCGATCCAGCACTTCGGATGGCGCGTGCGACGAATGCACCTGCCGGCGCAGTTCGGCGCCGTTGCGCACGCCGTGCGTGAACCAGCAGGCGAACTGCTTCATCTTGCCGATGGCATCGGGCATCCCGGAATCCACCAGCCGGCGAAAATAATTCGAGAGCAAGCGGTAGCGATCGGCGTCGGCGGGCTCATCGTAACGGCCGGTGGCGGCGTACTGCTCGATCTGGCGGAAGATCCACGGGTTGGTGGCGGCGCTGCGGCCGATCATCACCGCGTCGCAACCGGTTTCCGCGACCATGCGCGCGGCATCCTCGGGGGCGCGAATGTCGCCGTTGCCGATCACCGGCATGGAGACGGCTTGCTTCACGCGGCGGATGATGGACCAGTCGGCGGCGCCGTTCAGCCCTTGCACGCGGGTGCGCGGATGCACAGCGATGGCTTCCACGCCGATCTGCTCGGCCAGGCGCGCCACTTCTACCGCGACGATGGAATTCTCATCCCAGCCGGCGCGAATCTTGATGGTGAGCGGAATGCGCACGGCGGCGCGCACCGCGCGCAGGATTTGCTCGAGCAGTTGCAGGTCGCGCAGCAAGCCGGAGCCGCCGCACTTCACCACCTTTTTTGCGGGACAGCCGATGTTGATGTCCACGATATCGAAGCCGAGATCCTCGACCATGGCCGCCGCCGCGGCCATCGAGGCAGGGTTGGCGCCGAACAGTTGCGCGGTGATGGGATGCTCATCGGCGTCGAAGTACAGATAGCGCAGCGTCTTCGTGGCGCTGCGCGTGACGCCGTCGGCGCTGGTGAATTCGGTCATGATCAGGCCGCAGCCGCCGAGGCCGCGAATCACGCGGCGGAAGACGGTATCGGTGACGCCGGCCATAGGCGCCAGCACAGTTGCCGGGCGAATCGCAATGTCGCGAATTGTGAGTGACGCGGGTAGCATCGTGACCGGCCTCTCTGGACGCAGTCGCCTCGCAAACTCTCTCGCCCAGCCCTACAGCAGCGTATCATCCATCGGCGATTCTGCCGGGCCGGGCTTCGTCGCGGAAGCCTCAGAGTTAGCACCCCCTGCGGCGCGCGGCTGCTCGGGCGGCTTGGTGCGCGACGGCGTTGCCTGCGGCGCGCGGCGCACCGACGGGTGATGGTGCGCGGGCGCGGACGCAGGACCTCCGCGATTCAAGTAAGCCATCAATGCAGCGCGCGAGCCCTCGAAGTAATTTTCAACGAGTTGTTCAACGGCAAAGGCGCGCGCCTGCTCTGCGGTGAG
Source organism: Candidatus Acidiferrales bacterium (assembly GCA_050747305.1). Lineage (GTDB taxonomy): Bacteria > Acidobacteriota > Terriglobia > Acidiferrales > UBA7541 > JBOGNS01. The sequence continues at coordinate 2,950 of JBOGNS010000339.1, forward strand.
ATTCGCGCGGTAGACGTATTTCTTGCCGACCTTGTGCCGCTCCACGACGCCCTTGTGCGCCAGGCGGTCCATGATGGTCATGATGGTGGTGTAGGCGCGCGGACGCACAGCCGCGAGCGCATCGCGGATGTCGCGCACGGTGGCTTCGCCGGCAGGCCAAAGCATGTGCATGCAATCGCGCTCGAGTGGCGCTAGGCCGAGCACGAGGCCATTGGCGGCGCGAATCCTTTCGCGACGCGCGCCGTTGCCGCTGCCATTTGCGCGGGCCATGTTAGTTTCCCTCCGGCTTGGACGGCGTAAGCGGCAATTGCCCCTGACCGTTGTGCGAACCGGGCGCTTGCTCGCCGGCTGGCGCCGAGCGATTCTGAAAGCGATCGGCGCGCAGCAGCTTGCGTTCGAGCGCGCCGCTGTAGGCGGTCCACTCGCCGTCGCCGGAGGTGTCCAGCGCACGCCGCATGGCCGCCATTTTCGAGTCCAAGTCGTCGAGGTAATGCAGGAGCACGGCTTCGCGAAACATGGGCAGCCGCGGCGAGCCGAACTCATACCGGCCGTGGTGGCTGGCGAGCATGTGCTGCAAGAGGGTCTTCAATTCCTTCGGAAAGCCTTCGATGGCGTCCATGCGCTTGGAAAGCTGCTCGTATTCCATCAGGATGTGGCCGAGCAATTGACCTTCGGTGCTGTAATCGAATGAGCGCTCGTAAGTCAGTTCATCGAGCTTGCCGATGTCGTGCAGAACCGCGCCGGCGAGCAGAAGGTCGGCATCCACTTCGGGATAATGTGCGGCGGCGACGCGGCAGAGGCCGCACAGGCTGACCACGTGCTCCAGCAATCCGCCGATGTAAGCATGGTGCATGGATTTTGCCGCCGGGGCGCGCTTCAGTCGCGGCACAATCTCAGGGTCTTCGACGACGCTCGACACCAGCCGGTTCAGCCAGGGGTTGCGGATGGCGGCGACAAATTCACGCAGGCGCGAATAGAGCTGCTCGATGTCTTCGCTGGTGCGCGGAAGAAAGTCCTCGGGCTTCACTTCCCCGTCGCGGGCCAGCCGCACCTTTTCGATGATGAGCTGATTGCGGCCGCGATACTGCTCGACGCGCCCCTGCACTTTGACGAAATCATCGCGGCCGAAGGTGGAGGCGGACTCCTCGAAGCCTTCCCACATGCGCGCCTCGATCACACCGGTGCGATCACCGAGCGACAGGCGGAGGTAAGCTTTGCCGGATTGCTGGCCGGTGCGGATTTCCTTGTCCCACACCAAAAAGAAACACGTAATCGCCTGCTCCGGGACCAGTTCCGCAACACAGATGGTTTTCATTTTTTCCGGTTCTGGGCGGGCGGACATTTGCGCGCCCGATGGAGCTAGAAAATCCACAAAAACTTCTTCCGCTTCTTCTCTTCCTTGTCGTTTTCCACCGGCGGGGCTGCCGCGATCTCCGTAATCGGGGAGGCATGCACGGCGGCAGAATCGACGTAGCCCGGCTTGAGCAGCACGTAGCTCTGCGTGCGCAGCTCGGTGAGATACTTGCGCAGCTCCGGCCGCAAGTTTTGCATGTAAATACGGTTTTGGATTTCGCCGGTGACGTTTTCCAGCGGCTGAAGGCCCTTCTCGTAGCGGTGGTTGAGGCGCAGGATCAGAAAGCCGGTTTGCACGCGGATGACTTCGGTTACGTCGCCGCGCTTCAGCTTGGAGACGGCCTCGAGCAGCTCGGGGGCCAAGTCCTTGGCCGCGAAGCCCTCGCCGCCGAGGTCGCCGCCTTGCGCGGACGTACTGCCGTCGGAAAAGGAGCGAGCCATCTTGGCAAAATCCTCGCCGCCTTCGACCACTCGCTTGCGCAGGTTCTTGCACTTTTCTTCCGTGACGGGGACCTCTGTTTCGGGTTTGCCTTCGATGCTGCAAAAGATTTCGCTGAGGAAGTAGCGCTCGTCGCGGACAAATTCTTCTTTGTGCGCTTCGTAGTATTCCTTCACCTGCGCGTCGGTAATGTCGGGCCGCACCTCGCGCCGGATGAGTTCCTGCTGCAGCATCTGCTTGCGGATGCTGTCTTTCCAGTCTTCGAACACCAGCCCGCTCTTGACCACCGCATCTTCGAGCTCTTCCATGGACTTCAGACTGTTTTCCTGGCGAATACGGTCCATGTACTTGATGAGGTCGGTTTCTACGCTGACGCCAAGATCCTTGGCGCGCTGCACCATCAGGGATTGGTCAATCAGATCGCGCAATAAGTGCGTTTCCGCGTCCTTCACCAACTGCGCGCGCTTCTCGGCGGTGCAAGCGGTCTGGCTGCACTCTTGCTCGATTTCCCGCATGATCGACTCGCGGGCGCGGCCCAGCTCGGAGAGGGTGACGATTTCGTTGTTCACCCGCGCAATCACTTCTTCCACCACGCGGCCGCTTCCCTGCTGAGTGGTGCCCTGCGCCGCCGCGGCGAGCGGCAGGGCGAGGGCGCCAATCAGGCCGCAAAGATTTCGCATGTTCGTCATAATGGTCATGATTTTACCCCTACGCTTGTAGTTGCAGCAACA
>JBOGNS010000340.1:0-3576 GCA_050747305.1 Candidatus Acidiferrales bacterium
AGGCGGACAGGCAGGAGTGCCTGTCCTACCTAGCTGAACATGTAGGTGGCGCCGACTTTGATCATCACCCACACCAGCCAGACACCCATGACGATGCCAAAAGCCTTGCCGGTAGTGAGTTTCTTGCGGTTGATCGCGGCAAAGCCCACAGCCATCAGGAACATGGTCCAGAACCAAAACAGTTCGAAGGAGCCGGCGAGGGAAACCAGCCAGCGTGGAGCGTCGCTGCCAAGCACGCTTGCGGCGCTGCTGGCCATCATGTTTTCCGGATCCACGTCGCCGCGCTGCTTGAGCAGCATGATCACAATCACGATGGGCGCGGAGACCACACCGGTCAGCAGCGCGTGAGATGTCACCGCCAGCGCCTGCTTGAATCGCGCGCCGATGCCGGCAAACGCATTAAACGCTCCCCAATAAACGAGACCCATGAGCAAGGCCATCACGAATGGCGCGCATACGCCGATCGCATAAGCAAACGGCGGCGACCACTGCGCTTGCATCCGCGCGGCTTGCGCGATTTGCTCCTGCGACATGCTGGCGGCGCGCGGGCTGCGCTCGATTTGCTGGCGGACGAAGGTGTACCAGTCCACGCGCTCGTTCATCACGTAAGCGAACACTACGCCGAGCGCCGCGCAGAGCAGCAATGGTACGAGCCAGCTAGGGGCGCGGGCGATGTCGGCGAACGTTTCCTTGGGGCTGGTGAGCACGCCGATGACGCGGCCCATCGCTCCGATTTTTGCCTGCTCGTGCGGCGCGGCCGGTTGCTGCTGCAGCGGCGGCGGTGCGGAAGTCGTAGCCATTGCGTCTCCTCCACCACAGGATTCAGATGCTGAATCATACTACGCAAACGAGTCGGAATTGTTTCGATCGGATCGAGTCTCGCGTTTAGCGCTCTTTGCGGAACCGCAAGAGCTGTTTTTCCCCGATAAAGAATGCAGCGACTACAAAGGCCGCGAAGAGTGCGGTTATTGTCCAGTTTTCTGTCAAGGTGAATACGACGAGAGCCGAGGGCAGGACGCATAGCGCCCACAGGACTGCGCGGAATCGTCGGCTTCTTCCGATCACGCCCATCATGCTCCCCAGCTTCTCACACCGACATTTCTGGCACGGCGGCGAGCAGAGTTCGTGTGTATTCATGCTGCGGTTCGCGCAGCACCTGATCGGCGTCGCCGGTTTCCACCAGCTTGCCGGCGTACATTACCGCGACGCGCGTGGCCAGCTGCGCCACCACCGGCAGCGAATGCGAAATCAGCAGATAGGTCAGCCCGAAGCGCTGCTGGAGCGACCGCAGCAACTCGAGGATTTGCGCGCCCACGCTCACATCCAGCGCCGACACCGGCTCATCCGCGACCACCAGCGAGGGGCGCAGCACCAGCGCGCGCGCGATGCCGATGCGCTGCCGCTGGCCGCCGGAAAACTCGTGCGGGTAGCGGCGCAGCGCGTCTTCACCCAGCCCCACCGCCGCGAGAGTTTCTACTACGCGCATGCGGCGGTCACTGCGCGCCAGCCGCGGTTCGTGGATCTCCAGCGGCTCGCCGACGATGGATTCGACCTTCATGCGCGGGTCGAGCGACGAGAATGGATCCTGAAACACGATCTGCATGTGGCGGCGCAACTCGCGCAGCTCGCCGCCGCGCGCGGCCAGCCAGTCGCGCCCGCGAAAGTGAATCGTGCCGGAATCCGGCTCAATCAACCGCAGCACCAGCCGCGCGAGCGTAGTTTTGCCACAGCCGGATTCGCCCACCAGCGCAAGCGTCTCCCCGGCGTGCAGCTCGAGGCTCACGCCGTCCACGGCAACGCGGCGGCCCGATGCGGCGCCTAACGCCCCGGCAGCGATGGGGAACGACTTGCTCAAATTGCGGGCGAGCAGAAGCTGATCGGTCATGTTGAAGCGACCGCCGATTGTCTCACGCCCCGGCCGCGGAGGGAGCAGTGAGCGGTTGTACTTGGGTGCGGACTATGCTAGGTTACATGTAACCTTGTAAGGTCACCGGACAGGAGCAACCATGGGAGCACGGCGCCAGTCAAAGACATCGCGCGATAAGGTTCGAGCGCACCGCAAGCGGCTACGTCAACAGGGCTTACGGCCCATTCAGATTTGGGTGCCCGACATGCGCTCGCCGACGTTTGCGGCAGAGGCCCACAGGCAGTCTCTTGCAGTTGCCAAGAGCGCGCATGCCAGGGAGGATCAGGATTTTATCGATGCAATCTCCAATGGGGGCCAAACGTGAAGCGTGGTGAGATCTGGACCGTCGCGGGTGGTAAAGACTACGCGGGAAAACCGCGGCCAGCCGTGATTCTTCAGGACAACCGTTTCGATAGTACGGATTCGATTACGATGTGCGCATTCACCACCGATCCCACCGACGCACCCCTTTTTCGCCTGCTCATCCAACCGAGCGGCAGTAATGGTCTACGAGCTTCGTGCCGCCTGATGGTGGATAAGATCACAACGGTTCCGAAAGCGAAGATTGGGATGTATGTTGGTCGCCTCGCCGACGAGGATATGGTGCGGCTGAATCGTGCCGTCTTGGTCTTCTTGGGGATTGCCGGCCCTTCCGCAAATGAACAACTGGAATCGTCTTGATGCTTCCAAGCGCAGTTCCCGCAATGAGCGCTCACTCAGACCGCCTCTCTCCTCTCTCCCAAAGCATTGACGGCTTGAAGGCTGCGGCATTACGGCTTGTCTGCGACCAGCAGGAGCGAGGTTTGCACGAATTCCAGGTCGGTGCTGCCGGGGATGGCGCGTGTATGGAAGCGCGCGAGGTCGCCGGGGATCGCCGCTTCCATCAGCGCGCGGGTGCGCTGATATGCGGCGTCGCCCCGCTGCCAGCCCGCAATCTGCATCCAATCGTCGAAGGAGCGCGTGCGTTCATCGACTTGCTCGGCGGCCACACGCAGGCCCGCCCCTTCCACCAGTGCCCGCAGCCCCGAAGCGAAGAAAGTAGTTTCGTGTGACGCATCACGGACGCGCTCGATGCCATTGTTGGCTTCGCCTGCCACTCGCGACACTTCTCCCGGCACAATCATGTCCATCAGCGCCAGCCTGCCACCGGCGCGCAATACGCGCGTTACCTCACGTAGCGCCGCGGCTGGCTCCCCGAAATGGTGCATCGAGTAGCCGCACGTAACCAGGTCGAGGGAGCCATCGGCGAAGGGCAATGCGGCGGCTGTGCCGCACGCGAATGCGGTGTTGGCAAGGCCGGCTTGCGCGGCGGCGGCGTGCGCGTACGCCATCAGCGCAGGCGTGAGGTCGAGCCCGCTGATGCGGCGCACGCGCGGCGCAAAGGCTCGCGTGAAAGTGCCGGGGCCGCAGGCGAGATCGAGTGCGCGCTCGTCGCCGCGTGGCGCCGCCAGCGCCACGAGCTTCTCCGCCTCCGCGGACCGCTTGGCGAGGGAGAAAGAAGCGAACTGCTGCGCGGTGCGCGTGAAGCGCTCGCGCACGCGGTCGAGCTGCTTCTGGTCGGTGGTCATTCGGGGACAAGGATACACCGCGCGCGATGTTCGGAGGTATCAGCCAGCGGGCGGAGCGACGGCGCCGCGGCGGAGCATTCGTCGCGGCGCAGCGGGCAGCGC
>JBOGNS010000341.1:0-8284 GCA_050747305.1 Candidatus Acidiferrales bacterium
GTATTCCACTGGAGAACCATTTGCGTATATATTAGCTCAAAGAGAATTCAATGTCAAGCAAAATCTTGCGGCCGTCAACGCCTGCGGCTGCGATAAATAGCGTCGTCAGCCTCCCGGCGCGCTTCCTTATCGCGCTCGGTCTGGCGGCGGTCCCACACCTTCTTGCCGCGAGCGACGGCGATCTCGCATTTGGCCATGCCGTTCTTAAAATAGATGCGCAGGGGCACCAACGTTAAACCCTTCTGCTGCACTTTGCCCATCAGCTTGTTGATTTCCTGCCGGTGGAGCAGCAGCTTGCGCGCGCGCAACGGCGTGTGATTGTACTTGCCGCCGGGCAAATACTCCGGGATGTGCAAATTCATCAACCACACCTGGCCGGCGCGAACTTCGGCGTAGGATTCGCGAAGGCTGGCTTTGCCGTCGCGCAGCGATTTGACTTCGGTGCCGGCCAACACCATGCCCGCTTCATATTTCTCCAGGATGTGGTAGTGATAGGAGGCGGCGCGATTTTGGGCGACATCCCGCTGGTCTTTGCCTTTTACCGTCTTCTTTCCGGCCATTTCCGCAAACGGGTATGGTAACACAGGCGTTCGGCGCAATGCCGTGCGCTGGGCGGCCAAGGCACTGTGGCAGCACCAGCCAAACGAAGCGGACAGGCCCTTCGGCCTCAGGGTAAACAGGAGCGCCTATTCTGCTTGGTGACAAGTTTGCGCGATGGTGGTCTAATCCTAGAGTAAGTGGGAGGCCGCGGTCGGCCCAAGTCTGCAAGGAAGATGCGGGGGGAAGCATGGCACGACGTAATTCCGCAGCATTGCTGACGCTTTGCGCGGCGGTGTTGCTGGCAGGGTGTGGCAAAGGCAAGTCAGAGTTTAACGCCGGCAAGAAAGCCGAAGTTCTCGAAGATTACGACACTGCACTGGTGCACTACGAGCGCGCGCTGAAGGCAGACCCCCTCAATGCGGAATACCGGCTGAAGGCCACGCGGATGCGCTTCGAAGCTGGGCAAGCGCACGTGGAAAAAGGGCAGAAGTTGCGCGCCGATGGCGAGTTGCAAATGGCGCTGGCGGAGTTCCAGAAGGCGGCAGCGATTGATCCGGCCAGTGCGGTAGCGGCGCAGGAGTTGCAAGCCACTATCGACCTGATCGCGGAAGCGGCTGCTCCGCCACCGGCTGCAGGCGCCGCACCGCCCTCGAAGCCGGAGCGAAAGCCGCTGATGACCGAGCCGCCGCAGTTGAAGCCGCTCTCGCGCGACCCCATCAATCTGAAGATCACCAATGAAGCGCGCATCGTGTTCGAAACCATCGGCAAGCTAGCCGGGCTGACGGTGGTATTCGACCCGGAATTCCAGGGTCGGCGCATCAACACCGAGCTGACCAATGTGACGCTGGAACAGGCGCTGGACGTAGCGGCGCTGCAGTCGAAAGCGTTCTGGAAGCCGGTGACCAGCAACATTATTTTCGTAACGTCGGATTCCGTGCAGAAGCGCAAGGACTTCGAAGAGTACGTGGTGCGGACCTTCTACCTGAACAATACCATCGCGGCGCAGGACCTGACGGAGGTGGTCAATGCGCTGCGGCAAATCCTCGACCTGCGCAAGGTGCAGCAGATCAACGCCCAGAATGCCATCGTGATCCGCGACACACTGGACAAAATCCGTGTGGCGGAGAAGATTCTCGCGGATATTGACAAGGCCAAGCCGGAGGTCGTGGTGCAGGTTTCCGTGTTGCAGGCGCGGCGCGATCGCGCGCGCGACCTCGGCATCACGCCAGGCTCCAGCGCCGTGCTCGGTTTCACGCCACGCAATCCCACTGGCGGCACAGGCACGGGAACCGGGACCAGCGGGACAGACGCGCCCAATCAGATTCGCCTGAACGATCTTCAGCGGCTCTCCAGCGCGGATTACAGTATTACGCTTCCCGGTGCAGTGGCGACGGCGTTGATCACCGACAGCACGACGAGGATCATCCAGAATCCTCAAATCCGCGTGGTGGACGGGCAACTGGCGAAGCTCAACATCGGGGACCGCGTGCCGATTGCTACGGGCAGCTTCCAATCCGGCCTTGGCGGAACCACGGGCGGGCTCGGCGCAATCAACCCGCTGGTAAATACGCAGTTCCAGTATCAGGATGTCGGCGTAAACGTGAGCATCACGCCTCGGATTCACAGTGGCCGCGAGATCAGCATGAAGGTGGCTATCGAAGTTTCCTCGGTGGCCAGCCGCATCAACATCGGGGGAATCGAGCAGCCCATCATCAGTCAGAGAAAAATCGAGCACGATATTCGACTCCAAGAAGGCGAGGTGAACGTACTTGGCGGGATCATCGAGCGCTCGCAATCCAAGATCATCGAGGGCTGGCCGGGACTCTCAAAGATTCCATTCTTGCGGTACTTCTTTTCGAGCGAGTCGGTGAACGAAGTCGAGAGCGAAGTGCTGATTGTGATCACTCCGCGCATTGTGCGCCTGCCGGAGATTCGCGCGGAGAATCTGCGCAGCCTGGCCACCGGCTCGGAACAGAACATACAGGTGCGGCCGGCGGACAACGGGCCACTCGCACTTTCGCCGCAGGCTGCGCCGCCGGCGCGCCCGGCCGATACGCCTTCGAAACCCGACACACCGGCGAGACCTGGCGAGCCACCGGGTGCGCCCGGCCGTCCGACACGACTGAGCTTTGCGCCTGCGCAGACGGCGATCGGCGTGGGGCAGACGGCGACCATCGGCGTGGTGGTGGAAGACGCGCAGGATCTGTTTTCCATCCCGCTGCTGCTGCAATACGACCCGAAAATTATCTCGGTGGAGGAGGTGCGGCACGGCGGGTTCCTTTCCGGCGGCACGCAGGAGATCGCCATCGTGCAGCGCATCGATGCGGAGCGCGGCCAGGCGATCATCTCCGCCACACGCCAACCGAATACCGCGGGCGTGAACGGAACCGGGACGTTGGTGGGCATCGTGGTCAAGGGGCTGGCGCCCGGGACTTCGTCCCTGAGCATTGTGCAGGCCAACCCGCGTGATTCGCAACAGAAGCCTATCCAAATGGTTTCCAGCGAAGCCGTGGTTCGCGTACAGTAGGGAGCGATGCGCTGGAGGCACGCAAAGCGCGGCACGCAAGCGGGCATGACCCTGCTGGAGCTGATTCTCGCGTGCGCCATTCTCATCATCCTGGCCAGCGCGGCCATTCCCATTTCACGGGCCAGCATCCGCCACAAGCGCGAGACCGATCTGCGGCGCACGCTGCGCGAAATGCGCGAGGCCATTGACCGCTACAAGGACGCCGCGGATCGCAATTTGATCCAGGTGGAAGTGGGCACCGAAGGGTACCCGCCGGACTTGGATACGCTGGTGCGCGGCGTCACGCTGGCCGGCGCGCCCGACCGGCGCATCCGGTTTCTGCGGCGCATCCCCGAGGACCCCATGACCGGCAGCACCGACTGGGGCCTGCGCTGCGTGCAGGACGATCCCGATTCGACGAGCTGGTGCGGCTCCAACGTGTTTGACGTGTACACGCGAAGTTACGGCGCCACGGTGAGCGGAAAGAAATATTCGGAATGGTGAGACTCCGATTGCGGCGCGTGAAAGATATGGATATGACGGACAGAATGAAAAGCAGGGGGGCGCGAGAGGCTGAGCTTGGTTTCACGCTGCTGGAGCTGATGATCGTAATTACGATCATGGGCATCCTGATGGCCATCGCCGCGGGGAACTACCAGCGCTCCGTGTTGCGGTCGAAAGAAGCGGCGCTGAAGCAGGACCTCTTCGTGATGCGCAATGCCATCGAGCAATTCACGCTGGATAAAGAGGCCGCGCCGCAGTCACTCGATGAACTGGTGAGCGCCGGCTACATGCGCGCGATTCCCAAAGATCCCATCACTAACGCGGTGGACTGGCGTCCCATCTATGACGATGTGCTGCTCACTCCGGAGCAAGTGGTGACCGGAATCACCGATGTGAAATCGTCTTCTGAAGATGTTTCCCCGTTTGAAGGCACGCCGTATAGTTCGTGGTAGAGAACTCAGAAAACAGAACGCAGGACCGGGAATTGCGAAATCGGAAGCCGAGGTCGGAAGACGGACGTCCGAATTCCGACGTCCTCAGTCCGATATGGAACCATCTGTTGTGTTTCCTATCGCGTCACGCGGGTGACGCAGTTGAAACCTGCGAAGTAGCCCTTCTGAAAGATGGCCGGTGCGGCGCCGGAGTCCACATCGAAAATCAGGCGCAGCGGCTGGCCGTTGGGCAAGCGCATGGGCTGGCCGGAAATTTTCGGAATCCACTCCATGCGGAAGCCGCCGGCGGCGGGCGCAGTGCGATCGGCGTCGCCGAAGAACTGGAACGCGGCCCACAGGCCATCGTAGTTGAGCAGGTTGAGTTCGGAGCCGCCGGTGAGCCGCGCGGAGAGGCTCACGCTCTGCACGCCGCCGGGCCAGGTGAACGTTGTGGGGTTGGTGAAGCTGCCGCCGCTCCAGCGCTGCGTCTGGCCATTGATGATGAGCGTGATGCTCTGAATCCCTTCGCTTCGCACCGGGCGCAGCGTGAAGCGATACTGCGGCGCTTGCGCACCGGCCGGGTAGATGGCCCGCTGCACCGAAGCGGCGCGGTCCCAAAATGCCTGGAACTGCGGGTTCACGCGGAACCGGCTCGCCGGATTCTGGAAGTAGCGCCCGCCCTGATTGAGCAGAATTTCCTTCAAGTTCTGCTCGTAGAACGCAGCCATGGCGCCGCCGGGACCGAAGAACGCCGAGACTTCGTCGAGCGACGCACGAGCAGGCGAGGCGGAGCTAAAAGGATACTTCGCCACCATCGTGCGGAAGGCAGAGCACAGGCCGCCGGCATCGGCCGGACCCGCGGGACGGAGCAGCCCTTCCGCGGCGGTGATGGGATCTTCCATCAGCTTCTGCACCGTGCGCTCAATGTGCACTTCCTGATCGATTTGCAGGCTCTGAGCGATCTGCCGGGTGGCCACTTTGGCTTGCGCGGCGCCGGAGGCGCACTGGCCTTTGACCGCGTCGCGCTGATCGGCGGGGGCGGTTTCCAGTTGTGTGGCCGCCTGATCCAGGCAGCTCTGCAATTGCAGCAATGCGCCCATGTAAGGCTGATTCGGGCCCTGCACGAATTGAACCGCTTGTCCCTGGCACGCCGGGGGCACGACTTGCTGCACCGGCTGGAATGCCTTTTGAATGGCGGGGTTTTCGACGGCGGTGTTGTAGGAGACTTCGCAGAAGATGGCCAGCAGCGGCGACGTGTTGGCCGAAAGCTGCGTCAATTTAGCGGACGCGTCGCGCAGGCTGCCGTAGCGCACCACTGCGGAGCGCGCAAGGAATTCGCGCCACTTTTTGATGTACTGGTCCTGATACGTCGCGGTGAGGTCAGCCGTGAGCTTGGCGATGTCCACGCCGGCGGCGGCCTGGCTGCCGAGCACCCATTCTTCGCCGCCGAAATATTTTTCCGGCCGCTTGAGGGCTTCCTGCATGAAGGCGAAGCCGGCCTTGGTCATCGCGCCTTCCACTTCCACGTTATTGATGACCACGGCCGATGCGCCGGGATATTTCTTGTTGAAGTTGAGCGGCGGATTGTTCTTCGAGGCGTCGGCGCGCATCGCAGCGTAGATGCGCTCGGTGGCGGCGAACTGCGTGAGGTACCCGCGGGCTTTGGCGATGGCGGTGGTGTCATTCGAAGCCGAATAGGGATTGCCCGCCAGCAGCTCGTCAGCGTAAAAGCCGAACTGCTTGCGCGCCAAATCGGCTTTCGGTTCCTCCACCGTGGCCACGCCGGCCCAGGTGCGCATCAGGACCGGAGTCATGAATTCGCGCGTGCTCTTATCGGGATTGGAGGTGGTGATGAGGTAGGCCTTCAACGTGTCGTACACCGGGCCGTACTCGTCGGTGGGCTGGGGCGCGGCGGGCAGCGCAGAGAGGCGCGCGAGCAGCAGGCTTTGGGTCTGCCCGAACATCAGCTTGCTGAAGCGCGCGAAATATACGCGGCGGGCTTCGGCGCGCAGCGAGTCACCACTGTAGAGGCCCAAGCGCATGCGCCACGGCGCGCCGTCGCGCGAGTATCCGTTCAGCTCTTCGATAGCCACCCGCAGCGCATCGAGACGGGTGAGCGCGTCTTCACTGGCGAGCTGGCCGGCCGCCACAGCCTCCTGGGGCGCATTGCGCGCGGCCGTGAGGACGCGCGATTGCAACGCACGGTTGCTGAAAAACGAAACGGTGAAGCCGGCAGCGAAAATACCGGCCGTGGCAATCAGAATCCACAACAACACGCGCTGCAGGCCGCTGACTTTGGTGCTGGCTCCGCTGGCGCCGAGCGCTGCCTGATCCTGCAAAATCACGTGGGTGAAGATGTGCGTGAGGAAGACCGACTGGATCATCTGCCGGCTCTCTGTGGTCTGCGCGGCGCCGCGCCCCTGCATTTCAGCTTGCAGCAACGCCTGAATCTCGTCTTTCTTCAAAATGGTGGTGGCGCTGGCCGGGGCGGCCACCGGCTGGAAGGCAGCAGCGGGCGCTACCATGGTCTGCGAGGTGGGGCTGCTCACCGACACTTGGCGCAGCCCGGTAAAGTAAAAGCCGCGAAGAAACGGCGCAGCACGCAACTGGCTGGGGCGGTTCAAGTCCACCATGAATTGGACCGCGAAGTTGCGCAGCTTGCGAAACTCGCGCGGGAACTCGTACGTGCCGGGCTGGCGGCTGCGGTCACGCTCGCGGGCCAGCAGGGATAGCCGCCAGTCGCACAGTGAGTTGAACAGCGAATTGAACGCGGTGGAGAGGCGGCGGTTTTCCTGCTCGGCATAGACGCCGCCGGCCATGCTGGAGTGGTGGGGCAGGCTCATGCCCAGCACCTGCACCGCCTCTTCCTTACCGAGTTGCTCGACGAACTCCTTGAAGGAAGGCACGGTGTCCAGCCGGTTGAAGAGCACGTAGACCGGGAAGCTGATGCCGAGCACGTGGGAAATTTCACCGAGCCGCGCGCGCAGCTTTTGCGCTGAGGCAGTGACGGCTTCCGTAGCGCCGGGCTTGAGAAAACGCTCGCAATCTACGCAAACCACTGCGGCACGCGGGGCTTGCTGCTTCTTGCCAAAAAGCGAGCCGAATTTTTTCGGCGCGAGCCGCTTGACCAGGCGCGCCCACAGCGACGTGTCGTTGATCATTCTGCCGCCGGCTTCGGCGAATATGGTGCGGCGCGCGAGCCAAAGATTGGCGGATGCGGTCGGCGCCATCTGGCCTTCGTTGTAGACCTGGCCGGCCAGCAGCTCGGCGTCGAGCCCACCTTGCACCACGGCGGAGGTTTTTGCCGAGCCGGATTCGCCCAGCAAAAAAATTGCGGGGAGGGCGCCAAGCGTAGCGGTGCGGCCCAGGCGCGAGGCGGCAAGCTTGGAAGCCGCTTCGCGCACCAGCGCGTCAATCTCGTCCGGGCTCCCTGGAGGTCCAGCGCACGCCGCGCTGGCGGCCGCAGCGGCGTCACCGATGGATGGCGCCCTGACTTGCGGGGATTGTGGGCGCGCGATGGCTGGCTTGTTCGAGGCGGCCCACCACAAGAAGCCTCCGATGCCGAGCAGGCCGAGCAGCAGAATGCCGACGCGCAGGATCCAAAGATTGCTGCCCTCGAGCGACGTCATCGGCCCGACGAACCACACCAGCATCAGGACGACAATCAGCGCCGCAGCGGCAACGATCCATTCCCAGGTCAATCGCATGAAAGCTCCTAGCGTATGAATAGCGCAGAAATCGCGCGCAAGCTGGCGACGCCGCCCGAGAGCAGCAGCTTATACCCCGCAAAGAGAATCGCGGCGAGCACCAGGCATCCCACGGCGATGAGCAGCAGCCGGCCCACCCACGCATCTTTAGCGCCGACGTTCACTACATCTTTGGGCGGCGCCCATGACGGAGAGAATTCGCGCGGCACGCCCCGGATGCGCCGAATTTTTTCTCCAACCGAGTCGATAATCGGCCGCAGTAATTCCAGTCCGGCCAGACTGTAACGGCCCTGATAACCGAGGAGCAGGCAGAGCAGGTAGACCTCAAGTACGTCGGCAACATTGTTTGAATCCGACCGCGCCAGCAGCTTTTCGATGTTCTGGAAGAAAATTTCGCCGGCCATGTGATGCCCGAACATTTCCTCTTGCAGGGGAAGGCGCGGCCACTCGGCGAAAGCAGGATTGCTGGAATTGAGCACGGATTCGTCGAGGAAAGCCACCATAGCGAAGGTGGCGAGCCGCACGTCGTCAGGCGAGTAGCCCTTGCTGACCGCGTCGCTTTCCGCCGAGCCGAGCGCCTGGCGCATGTGAGTGCG
>JBOGNS010000342.1:0-5927 GCA_050747305.1 Candidatus Acidiferrales bacterium
CAGTCCACAGTTGACAGTCCACAGCTCACAAACCTAGTCCACAGTCGACAGCTCACAGTCGACAGCCCACGGTGCGCAGACCGAGAGAATCGCGCGGCAGCGCACGCCGGGCCGGCCTCAGTCATGAAATGCATACCGCCGTATATTAGCTAATAGATTTTCGCTTGTCAAGGGTTATTTTGGTTTGCGGAGGAAGGTCGAAGGGTTTAAGGGTCCGAAAAGTCAAAGGGTCAAAAGGTCGAAGCTTGAGGGGGCCGGCGCGCAACTAAAAGCGGACAGGCAGGAGTGCCTGTCCTACTAGGCGGCGAGGTCTTTGCAGAGGAGTTCGGCTTGCTCGAGGACGGTTTGGGTGGCTTTTTCCTGCTTATCGGGCGGGTAGCCGTATTTGCGGAGGATGCGGCGGACCATGGCGCGGAGGCGGGCGCGTACGCTTTCTTTCTCGGTCCAGTCGATGGTGGCATTGTTGCGGACGGTGTCAAGCAGTTCCAGGGCGATTTTCTTCAGGGTGTCGTCGCCGAGCACGGCCACGGCGCTGTCGTTGGTTTCGAGCGCGTCGTAAAAGGCTTTCTCGTCTTCGCTCAGGCCTAGATCGTTGCCGCGCTGCTGTTCGAGGCGCATTTTGCGGGCGAGTTCGATCAGCTCCTGAATGACTTCGGCGGCCTGCAAGGAGCGATTCTGATACTTGTGGATGGTTTCTTCCAGCATGGCAGAGAAGAGGCGCGACTGCACGAGATTCTTGCGCGCACGGGCTTTGATTTCGTCGTTTAACAATTTGCGCAGGGCTTCGAAGGCGAGATTCTTGTGCGGCAGGTCTTTGACTTCGCTGAGAAATTCTTCGGAGAGGATGGAGAGATCGGGGCGCTTGAGGCCGGCGGCGGAAAAAATATCGATCACTTCGTCGGAGGCCACGGCGCGGGAGACGATCTGGCGCACGGCAATATCGAGGTCGTCGCCGGCCTTGCCGGTGGGCGAGGCGAGCTTGGCGATGCCGGCGCGAACGGTCTGCAGGAAGCCGACGTCGTCGCGAATTTCCATGGCGCGCTGGTGGGGCACGGAAAGGGCAAAGGCTTTGGAAAGTTTGGAGACTGTGCCCATGAAGCGGTCTTTAGCGTCTTGCTGAAGGATGTGCTCGCGGGCGGCGGGAATCACCGCGTTGCGTTCGAGCGGCGAGCCGGTTTTGTATTTCGAGTAATCGAAGCCGTGCATCATGCCGGCGGCGATTTCGAAAAGCTCGCGCATCTTGGCGACAGCGGCTTCCTGATCGAATACGGGGGTGCCCTTGCCGCCGCTTTCGGTGTAATTGGCGACGGCTTTCTGCAACTGCGTGGCGAGGCCCAAATAATCCACCACGAGCCCGCCTTCTTTTTCGCCGAACACGCGGTTCACGCGGGCGATGGCCTGCATGAGGCCGTGGCTTTGCATGGGCTTATCCACATACATGGTGTGGAGGCTGGGCACATCGAATCCGGTGAGCCACATATCGCGCACGATAACCAGCTTGAGCGGGTCGGCTGCGTCTTTGAAGCGGTTGGCCAGGGCTTCGCGGCGCTTCTTATTGCGGATGTGCGGCTGGAATTTGGGATCGTCGTCGGCTGAGCCGGTCATCACAATTTTGATGGCGCCCTGTTCGTCATCTGCGCTGTGCCATGCGGGGCGCAGCTTCACGATTTGGTCGTAGAGCTCGACGCAGATGCGGCGGCTCATGCAGACGATGAGGGCTTTGCCTTTGTTGGCGATTTCGCGCTGCTCGTAATGGGCGACGATGTCTTCGGCGACGAGGCGG
Source organism: Candidatus Acidiferrales bacterium (assembly GCA_050747305.1). GTDB lineage: Bacteria > Acidobacteriota > Terriglobia > Acidiferrales > UBA7541 > JBOGNS01. Next base: position 1,784 of record JBOGNS010000342.1, read on the forward strand.
AGGCGGCGCTCCGTGCCGACCATGGCTTCCATGCGCGCCCACTTGGTCTTGAGCTTTTCTTTGACCTGCTTTTCTTCGCCTTCGGTGACCTCTTCGAAGTCGGGATCGATGCGCGGGCGTTCGTCTTCTTTCAGGTCGAGTTTGGCGAGCCGGCCTTCGTAATAGATGGGGACGGTGGCGTGGTCTTCGACGGATTGCTGCAGGTCGTACACGTCAATGTAATCGCCAAAGACGGCGCGGGTGCTGCGGTCGTCGGACTGAATGGGGGTGGCGGTGAAGCCGATGAAGGACGCGCCGGGAAGGGCATCGCGGATGTGCTTGGCGAAGCCTTCGATAAAGCCGTACTGGCTGCGGTGGGCCTCGTCGGCGATGACGACGATGTTGCGGCGGTCGGAGAGCGGCGGGAATTTAGCGCCTTTGGTTTCGGGGAAGAATTTCTGGATGGTGGTGAAGATGACGCCGCCGGAAGAGCGATGCAGGAGGCTGTGGAGGTCGTCGCGGGATTGCGCTTGCTCGGGCTTCTGGCGCAGCAGGTCTTTGCAGGCGGCGAAGGTGTCGAAGAGCTGTTCGTCGAGGTCGTTGCGGTCAGTGAGCATGACGAGCGTGGGATTGGACATGGCGGGGTGCTGGATGATTTTGCCGGCGTAGAAGGCCATGGTGAGGCTTTTGCCGGAGCCTTGGGTGTGCCAGACGACGCCGACGCGGCGGTCGCCGCGAGGGGAAGCGGCGGCCACGGTGCATTCGACGGCTTTGTTGACGGCGTGGAACTGGTGATAGCCGGCCAGCTTTTTCTCGATGGACTTGCCGGTGTCTTCGAAGACGATGAAGTGGCGAAGCAGGTCAAGGAAGCGGCGCTTATCGAGCGCGCCGCGCATGAGCACTTCGAGTTCGAGGGATTTGCGCGGGGCCACGTCGGTGCCTTCGATGGTGCGCCAGGGCATGAAGCGTTCGAAGCCGGAGGTGAGGGTGCCGATGCGGGTTTCGATGCCGTCGGAGATGACGAGCACGGCGTTGTAGGTGAAGATCGAGGGGATATCGCGCTTGTAGGTCTGGAACTGGTTGTAGGCGTCGCGAACGGTGGCGTCTTCATCGGCGAGATTCTTCATTTCGAAGAGCACGAGCGGCAGGCCATTGATGAAGACCACGATGTCGGGGCGGCGGTTGATGCGATTTTCGATGATGGTGAACTGATTGACGGCGAGCCAGTCGTTGTTGTCGGGTTTGTCGAAGTCAATCAGGCGGGCTTGGCCGTGGACAGTGCGGCCATCGCGCTCGCGGTGCTCCACGGGCACGCCTTCGAGCAGGAAGGTGTGGAACTGGCGATTATTGACGATGAGGCTGGCGCTGTCGGTGCGCTGGATCCGGCGGACAACGTCGTCGAGGGCGTCGGGGGGAATTTTGGGATTGAGGCGTTCGAGGGCTTGGCGCAGGCGCTTGACGAGGATTACGTCGTCGTAGTTGGGGCCGCGCTCGGCGAAGAGCTCGCCGTGAGCGATGGTGGGCCCGCTGAGGCCGGCATAGCCAAGCTGGATGAACAGTTCCAGCGCAGCTTCTTCGACGGTGGATTCAGTGAACGTTGTGGTCATGGCTTGCGAAAATCGAAATGCTTCAGCGTCCGGCAGAAACCAATCTGCCGATGCGGCGCTCGATTGCTTTGGGTACTTTGAAAAGGCCCAGTTTCCCCTTGGCCGGGACCGGCGAAATGCGGCGCGGCTTCCCGAGCACCCATGAGAAGTAATATGGAAACCAGCCGAAGCCGGCGCGCCTTGCCTTGAGCAGCCTCGCATCCTCTCGTGTGTACGGCCTGATGTCAGAGACGGTGGCGACGCCGACGAAGGCGCCGGTGGGGAGTTTTTCGGGATTCAACCCGAGCTCCCATGCCGCCCACGAATCAACTTTCCCGGAGGCGTGAATTACCAGCGGTCCCCGGTAGTCGCGCGTCCAAGTCCGCAGTTCGAAGCGTTTGCGCCCGCGCAGGATCAGTTCGGCCCACGGCTGTTGGATGGACAAAGCCCTGAGTGAAGATTGCGCGTGATCGGAAGAGCGGGAAGCTTTCGGCCGCGATTTTTTCTTTACCTTGTTGGCTGGCATCGCTTAGCCTTTCGCTTCGATCAATTCTTCGGCCTGCTTAACGCGAACCTCGCCGGAGATAAGTTTGGGCAGTAGTGTGTCCCGCAAGGCCGACAAGACTGAGCTTTCCTCGCTATTCACTTTCGCCCTCTGGAATAGTGGCCGAACGATTTCTCCGAAGCGCTTGGCGACCGGTTCGGATGGTGCAACCAGCAGATATTGCGCGAAGCAATCGGTTGGTACACGCTGGCGGCCACTCGAACCCGTCATGTTTTGGATAGCATGGTCCCGGAATTCTTCGTCACGCGCGAGGCAGTATGCGTATTCCGGCGGGAGCGGATCCTTGGGCCGCAGCACAATAAACTCGGTTGACCCCCACCCGATTTCGCCTTCGTTCAAGAAGTCTACGAAGGCTGTCTTTCCGTTTTCGAGGCACGGCGTGATCCGAGCTACCAGAGTGTCGCCATTCGAGAAGCGGCTACCGGAAGCAAAGGCTCTGCGAATCCAGCCAATGGCGCGATGGCCTCGGGTCGGCATGTTCTGCATGTCCAGATAGGCGCTCTCGGCCCCCTTCGCAAGTGACCGGCTCGGGTTGACTTCTACGATTTCTGGCAGCATATGCACCCGCCAGCCTTTGGGGATTTTGCCGAGCAGGGAGTCCCCGAAGGAATTGGGGAAGAGGGCGGCGGTGGCGGCGTCCATGCCAAAGGGCTGGCGGCCAGCGGCTTTGGCGCGGACGGGATCGAAATCCACGAACCACGATTGGAAGATGGCGCGGGCCATCGCCTCCAGCGTTTCATTCATCCGCCGGTTCAATTGGCTGTGTTTGTCCAACTCATTTAGCAGTTCAACTAAGATGAGTTGGTCTGCTGTGGGCTGGGGTGCTGGAAACGAGAGGAAATCGTCACGAGCTAAGCCAAGATTTGTAGTACCTGTAGCATGAGCGCGACAATAACCGCGATATTGCGGAGTTCGCATTAGCCAGTAGAGATAGTCGAGGGGCGTGTCGGCGTCCTTTGGTTCCAACTTCACAGTGTCCTGCGTCAATCGACCGACCTTAATGTCGATCGGAACGCGGGCTACCGCTCCAAGCAGATCCGCTGACTGCGTAACATCCTTAAGAGAAACATATAACTCGCCTGGGCGGAGGATGAGCTTCTCCGGGGATTCGCCACCATAAGTTTGCAATGAATCTGATCTGAATCCGCCATTGCGCTCTATCGTTGCCAATCCAAGAAGCACTGGTCCCGGTTGGCCTAGCAGTCTGCTCTTGTACGTAGTGCCTCGCTGTAGTGTGAAGTAATCACCCATGGTCAACCGCTGCCCTCTAGCGGCCATATCCGAAGTCCTTAAGCTTGGTGGCGATGCTCTTATTCAATCTTTCCGATTCACTTTGCTGCTCCAAGAGTGTCGAGACTAGCCTGGCGATTTTTTCTGCAAACAACTCACCATCACTTTCCTCGGTGCCTGAACCGACGTAGCGGCCGGGCGTGAGGATGTAGCCGTGCGCGGCAATTTCCTCGGTTGTTGCCGATTTGCAGAATCCCGCCACGTTTGCGTACTTGCCGGCCTCTTTTTCGCCGCGCCAGGCGTGGTAGGTGCGGGTAATGCGGGCGATTTCCTCGTCGGAGAGTTCGCGGTGGGTGCGATCAATGAGTGAGCCGAGCTTGCGCGCGTCAATGAAGAGGGTTTGGCGCTGGCGATTGCGGAATTTGTTTTGTGATTTGCTGCGCGTCAAGAACCACAGGCAGACGGGAATCTGCGAGCCGTAGAAAAGCTGGCCGGGGAGGGCAATCATGCAGTCCACCAGATCGGCTTCGACGATGGCTTTGCGGATTTCGCCTTCGCCGGATTGATTGGAGGACATGGAGCCGTTGGCGAGCACGAAGCCGGCAACACCGTGGGGCGCGAGGTGATGGATGATGTGCTGCACCCACGCGAAGTTGGCGTTGCCGCGCGGGGGCACACCGAAGCGCCAGCGGAGGTCTTTTTCGAGGCGCTCGCCGCCCCAATCGGACATATTGAAGGGCGGGTTGGCGAGGATGAAATCGGCTTTGAGGTCCTTGTGCAGGTC
>JBOGNS010000343.1:0-13096 GCA_050747305.1 Candidatus Acidiferrales bacterium
GGGTCCAACTGCTGCGCCAGCCGCGCCTCGGCCACCGCCTCGTCACCCCGCCCGACGTAGGAAAGATACTCGGCGTAGAGCTTGTGCGCGTAGGCGAAGTTCGGGTCCAACTCCACGGCGCGGCGCAAGGATTGCTCGGCGCCCGCCCAGTCCCAGTCGTACTCCGTCTGAATGACGCCCAGCCACGCGTGCGCCTCGGGAAGCCGGCTATCCAGCGCCAGCGCCTTCTGCACCGATTCACGAGCCTCGCGCATGGCGGGTTCCGGAGGTGCGTTGGCGTAGCTGACCGCCAGAATCTGCGCGTCGGCCAATCCCACCCACGCGCGGGCATAGTCCGGTTGCACGGAGGTGGCGCGCTCGAACCATCGGCGCGCCTCGAGCACCGCTTGCGGAGTTCGCCGCTCCAGAAAGTAACGGCCTTTCAGGTACGCCTCGTGCGCTTCAGAGCGGATGCGAGGGGCCGCGTCCGGCGCGCCTTGCGAGTTTTCCGCTAACTGCAACTGAATCTCGGCGGCCACGGCGCGCGCCACTTCGAGTTGCACGTCGAGTATGTTCCCCAGCTCGCGGTCGTAGTTCTGCGCCCACAGGTGCGTCTGGTCGCTGGCGCGGATCAATTGCGCGGTGACGCGCAGGCGATCGCCTTGCTGGCGTACGCTGCCTTCCAGCAGGTAATCCACGCGCAATTCGTCAGCGATCTGCGCCACGTTCTTCCCGGCGGCTTTGTATTGGATGGTGGAGGTGCGCGCGATCACGCCCAGTCGGGCCGGGTGCAGCCGCCCCAGCGCGGTGATCATCTCCTCGGTCAGCCCGTCGCTGAAGTACTCCTGCTCGGGATCGCCGGAAAGATTCTCAAACGGCAGCACCGCCATCATCAGCCGCCCCGGGGCCTCGATGGGCGCAGGCCGCCAGAGCAAGTAGGCGGCTACCGCCAGTCCTGCCACTGCGGCCGCAGCCACTACCGCCACGCGCCAGCCGCGGCGCTTGGCGGCCGGCGCATCGGCCTCCGGCTCATCCTTTATTTGTTCCAGATGCACGCGGCGCGCATCCCACCACGCATCCACTTCCGGCTTGTACGCGTACACCGTGCCCAGCCGCTGGTGCAGGTGCCGACGGACCGGCAGCCCTTCTTCCTTCTCCCAGCGCCGCACCGTGCGCACACCTCGCCGCAGGTAACTCGCAATCTCCTTCCAGGAATCGAGGCGGTCTTCGGCCCGCGCCAGTTGGGGCATCTCTGTCAGCTTTGACGTCACTTTCATGGCCAAGCTCTGGGTGAGTTAGATGGTCACATTCTATGACCGTACCGCATTCCCCGCAAGCCATTTGGACCGGCTCTGTGGTCCTGAGTTTCATGTTTTGGCTGCTATTGCGGGCGTTCCTGGCGGTAGGGGCGGCTTTATGCCGCCATCTTGCATGGTTCTAATGGGCGCGGGCGGGGTAAACCCGCCCCTAGGTGCTGATTTCGACAGGCGAAGGGGAGAGCGGGCCATGCATGGGCCAAAGGTGGCCACTGGGGTCGCGGCCTGCTTTGGTGTCTTGCGCGAGCGCAGAAGCAGCCCTACGGTGGGCGCGTCCCAGGCAGAGTTACGAAGATCGTTAAGAAGGAGGATCGGCCATGAACCATATCATTCGGAAGTTTCGTCCGCCGGCAGCGCTGTTGCTTGTTCTGGTGCTGGTGATGGCGCCCGTCGCGCCGCTGAGCGGCCAGGGTATCGCTCCGTGTGTGCACGAGGCACGCTTCGGGCTGCTCGGCTTGGCGCGCCTGCAAGTCGCGCGGCTCAACGTCGTCAACGTGTTGCCGCCGGATCCGTTCACGCCGCCGGACCCCATCCACACGCGCGACCCAGTGGCACCGCCGGATCCGTGCCATGTTGCCATCGGCTTCCTGACCACCAGCGCCCAGCCATTTGTGAACGACGCGGGTGTCGCGATTATCGCGGAGATGGACCTGCGCCCGGGCCAGTCGGCCTTTGTCGAACTGACCTCGGCCAACGCATTTCGCGGCAGCCGCGACCTGCGCATGCCCTTCCGCGCCACCGGCCTGTTCACGCACGCGGGGCCGCCGCCCGACGACGACACCACCACGCCCCCCGACCCTTGCCGAGCCGTGGTGCCCTCGCTGGAAATCTACGACGTGCTCACCGGCCGCACGCAAATAGTGATGAGTCCGCTCGAGATCTTCGACTTCGGGCCAGCCGGCGCGACGCCGTGATGGAGACGAACATGACACAGCGCGGCAGACGCGCAACCGAGGCAGCGGCGCAGAGTGCAAGGCAAAAGGAAAAAGGCAAAAGGCAAAAGTAAGAAGGCAAAAGGAAAAGCGAACAAGCTCGAAATTCGTTGCGGCCTGCAAAGATCCTGAACGTTAGCAGTATAGAGAGAGGAGAAAAGAACTGAGGGAGCGAACCATCCAGCGTGGGTTGCCCTCCATCGCTCGATGCGATTCGCCAGAGATGGAGCTCGACCGGTTTCTGCGACGCGCTGCCGAGCATTACGGCGCTGTGCCGCCAGACCCCAAGCGTCGCCCGCTCCGGGTTCACTAACCCCGCGACTGGGCCGCGCTTTTGGAAGTAAACCGGCGCGCAATCGGCGCCGGAGAAAAAAGGATAAGGAGCGCCTCTCATGAATCGCATTCGTCGGTATCTCGCATGTGTCACCGGTGTGGGCTTGCTCGCGTTTGTCCTGGCGATCACTCCAGCCGGTCCGGCCATCGCCAACAGCATGAAGCCGCTGCTGGTGGAGGTTGTCAACAATGCGGCTGCGCCAGTTCCAGTCACAGCTACGCGCTTCGTAGCCGATCGTGTGGTGCTGGCGGGGACCTTCGTCCCCAGCCCGATATGCACTGGACCAGTGAACCTGGTAAGGGTTTTTCCTGACGCCACCGCGGACACACTGCCTTTCGTTGTGCCGGCGGGAAAAGTTCTGGTGATCACCGATGTTCAGGGAAAAATCGAAGAGAGCGTGCCGTGGGCCGCGGGCGAGATAGGACTGTTCCGCGTGGTCATAACGGACGGCACACAACAAACACACTTCGAGGTCCATGGGGAAGTGTCTTCCAACGTTGCCGCATCGGCGGGACTGTTGGTCGTGGACACTCATTTCCAGTCCGGCCGATTAGCAGGTTCGGGAATGAGCATTTGCGTTGGCGCCGGGGTGTCCAGCGGGACCACCGGCAAAGCTGCCCTAGCGATCGGCGCCGAAGTGCAAGGCTATCTCATAGACCAGTGAGAGCTGCGGACTGTTTGCGCATGCGGCCACCCGGCTTCGGTGGGTGCATCGGTCGAATCGCGGACCCCCAACGGATTCAGCAGTGAGAGGAGAAGAGAAATGGCGAAACACTTACAGCGATGGAGTCTGACGGCGGGCACATTAACGGTGCTGGGCCTCTTCGTTTCCATGACCGGCGCGGGCCCGGTCACGGCCCAAAACCCCAAGCCGGTCGAGGTGGTCAACAGCCCGATGGTGCAGGCGCAGCAATCCGGCTCGTGGAATGTGGGCATCAACGGGTCGGTCAACCTCGGCAATACGGCTGCAAACCCCGTCCCTGTACGCGATGTGGATTCATCGGCGCGGGCCGTGGCTTATTTCCACCGGTTCAACTGCTCTTTACAGAATGGACAGCAAAGCTGTTCGAGTTCGGACGCGCTGCCTCCTGGCATGCGACTGGTGATTGAAACCGTTTCACTGCAGGCACGCGCGGCGGCCATGAACCAGAAGCCCGTTGTCGGCCTTAACTTCCAGACCAACGGCCAGTCCGAGGCCATGGGACTTCCGTTGGTGGCCGAAGGCGCCGTCACAAATCCGATCGGGGAACGATACGCGGCGGTGCACTCGGTTCGCATTTACACCGATCCGGATTCGCAGATCAGCATCGTCTTTAATCGCACCGCCACTCAGGACTTCGTTTCCACAAGGGCCGACGTGTCTGGATACCTGGTGCCCTGCGGCCCCGCGCGGGTTGGCCAATTCGGCTGCCCAGCGCCGTAGCAACACGTTGGAGACTACCGACAGTGAGACGCGAAGGAGGCGTTATGCGTGAATTGCGTGGGAAGCATGTGCCTGTGTGCGGTCGGCGGGTGCGAGGCTGTGCCGGTTTCACGCTGATCGAGCTGCTGGTGGTGATTGCCATCATCGGCATCATTCTTCCCGGGCTTTTGCCGCCGGTGCAGAGCGACCGGGAAGAGCACAACCGCCAGACTGCCGAGGTGACGTTGCGACTGCTGTGGCCGTGTGTGCTTTCGTTCGTGCAGTCCACCGGCCACTTCCCTGCCAGCTTTGCGCAGCTCGATCCGGACTGCCTCGACGCGGCCGGGCTGCTCTCCGCGCAAGTCAAGCAGGGCTACGTCTTCACCATGAACGGGGGCGGTGCGGCGTGGCAGACATCGGCGGAGCCGGTCTTCGCCGGCATCACCGGCTCGACCACGCTGGTTCTGGACGCCACCGGCGCGGTCCGCGGCTTCCCTACACCCGGGTCGCACCAGATGCGGCAGGAAGCCTTCGACAAGATTCTGATCGCCGCCGGCTCGGCCGCCGCCGACCTGCTGGCATTGGACCGGGATGCCACGCCGCAAATCCGCAGCTTCGCCTCCGACCTTGCGACCCAGTTCGACCTGTTCCGCCAGCTCGACGCCAATGGGGACGTACACGTGTCACTGCTCGAAATCCTCAACTTCTCGCCGCCGCCCGATGACGACCTGAGCCGCATCGTGCGCGCCTTCCTCGCTGAGGTGGCGATCCAGCTCAAGGCCAAGCCCGGGCCGGGCAACGAGACGCTGAAGGTCAGCGGCGGCGCAAAATGGGAAAACATACCGCTGGGCACGCTATTCGACTACGCATCGCTGTGCCAACTGACAACGCTATTGGTACACGAGCCGGACGATGGCGACGTAGCCGACTCGTTGTGCGAAAAGCTAGCCGCCGCAAAAGCGGCGGAAGAGCGCGGCGACCTCGGCGCTAAGGCCGGCGTGCTGCGCGCCTATCTGCGTCAATTGTCCGCCCAGACCGACAAGACCATCACGCGCCGCCACGCCTTCGTGCTCGCGGCCCTGGCCAAGACACTGTGCGCCGATTGTTTCAAGTGAATCGAAAGGAGGAAAACGATGAAACGGAACAAGAAGTATATGGTGGCAGCAGTGGCCATCGCGATGGGGTGCCTTGTTGTCGCGCTGACGCCGGTCGGCCCGGCCGTGGCGCAGGGCATGAAGCCCCTTCTCACGATCAACTTCGAGAACCCCGCTCGCCAGCCCTTCGAGCAGTTTCTCGAGTGCAATCTGGACCCTGGCGAATTGTCCTGCAGCGTTGACGTGACTGCTCCGTCCGGCAGGCTGCTGGTCGTTGAGACCATCACCGGAAGGGCCACGGTGCCCGGGGGCCAGAGCGCCAGCATGCTCGCCAGCAACCAGAGCACGGGTGTCGCTCACGGCATTGAGTTGCAGGCGCAAGGTCTGTTTCTAACCGGTGAGAGGCTGGTCGGCACTCATCCGGTTCGGCTGTATTTGACACCCAACGCGACCCTGAGGCTGTTTCTTAGCCGAAGTGACCACACCGGGTCCGGCATCTTCCAGACATCAATCTCGGGCCATCTGGTCAACTGCGGCGCAGGCCCCGGCTGCCCGATCCCGTGACGCGTTGTTCGCGAGCGGCACTGCGCGTTACGCCGACGGATGAGGCGGAATGCGTCGCTAAGAAAACAGAAGAAAGAAACAGAAAGGAGAATCACCATGACCAAGCAATTGGGAAAGATCGCAGGCGTGACGCAGTTTGTGAACCTGGCTGGCGCGATGCTGGTCGTTGCGCTGCTGTTGCTCGCGGGCTCGTTGCTCACGCAGCAGCCGGTGGGCGCCGATGACATAGCAAAGAAGGACAGCCGCCGCGCGTTCTACCTGACACCACTTACTTACGACGGAAGTCAGGCGCTGAACGCGTGTGTTGCCGGCTTTCACATGGCCTCATTGTGGGAGATCCTCGACCCTTCCAATCTGCGGTACGAAACCGCACTGGGGTTCGCAACAGACGATTCCGGATCCGGGCCCCCTACCTTAGCCGGTTGGGTTCGCACCGGTTTTGGCGCAAGTACCTCGTTCAGTGTCGGAGTCGGAAACTGCAACGCTTGGACAAGTAACAGCTTCAGCGACGCCGGCAGCGGCGTCTTTTTGACCTTTGCCTGGGGAGATCACCAGGCAGCAAGGATTAACCCTTGGGTGACCGCTGGATCCGAATGCAGCTTCGCGCGGAGGGTGTGGTGCATGCAAGACTGAGAGAAGAACCTGTTGCGAAGCATCGTTAGGCAGGCAGCCGAGACCGCAACCAAGTGAGTTGCGCACGATCCCTCACAACGGCGCGTGCTGCGGTCCCGGCCCGCGCCGAAGTTGCTCCAAGACAAACCGGCTCCTGTGATTCGTTAAGATGCGCTGTCGATTGGGATCAACTGGCGGCGGCTTCGACGCTTGCGGCGCCGGTGGCGCCGGCCGCTTCGCCCACTTTGAAGCGCATGAAGCGGCTGACGGCGATATTCTCGCCCAGCTTGCCGATCACCGAATCGATCAGCGCCTTCACGGTCATGGTCTCGTCTTTGATGAAGTGCTGCTCGTAAAGGCAGTTTTCTTCGTAGAATTTGTCCATCTTGCCCTGCACGATTTTCTGGATCACGGCGTCCGGCTTGCCCGACGTGCGCGCCTGTTCTTCATGGATCGCGCGCTCGCGCGCCAGCACATCGGGCGTGACCTCGTCGCGACGAATGAAGCGCGGGTCGAGCGCGGCGATGTGCATGGCCACGTCGTGGCAAAGCTTCTGGAAATCGTCGGTGCGCGCCACGAAGTCGCTTTCGCAATTCATCTCGACAATGACGCCAATCTTCCCGCCGGCGTGAATGTAATGCCCGATCAGGCCTTCGCTGGTGGCGCGCTGCGCCTTCTTCTGCGCCGCCGCCTGCCCTTTCTTGCGAAGTACGTCGATGGCCTTCTCGATGTCGCCGCCGGTTTCCACCAGCGCGGCGCGACAATCGTTGAAGCCCGCGCCGGTGCGCTCGCGCAATTCCTTCACGAGTTGCGCTGAGATATTCACCTTTTCGTCCGCCTTGGTCGTCATAACTCTTCGCATTCTTCCTTTATGATTTCACCGGCCGCTGTCCACCGGTCGCCGTCCACCGTTTCATACACGAACGGCCCTGTGTGCTCCCGAAGCGGGACCATGCTTCGGGCACAGGGCCGGTGTGACGCTATCCGGCATCCCGGCGGCCGCTACCGCTCTGCTTCCACATCCGGCGGAACCGATTCGGCAAGCTGCGCCTCTTCTAATTCGGGCATCGTCTCGCCTTCCGCCTTCTCATACTCCAGATACTGGCCGGCCTCCAGATACGCGCTGGCCTCGTCGGATACCGGCGCGGCCTCGCCGGCCGGCAACTCGGCCTTCTCTTCCACCAGATGGCTCTGGCCATAGGCGTGGCGGCCTTCCACCACGGCGTCGGCAATCTTCGACGTGAAAAGGCGGATCGCGCGCAGCGCGTCGTCATTGCCCGGCACAACCCAGTCCACCACATCGGGATCGCAGTTCGTGTCCACCACGCCGACCACCGGAATGCCCATGCGCCGTGCCTCGCGCACCGCAATCTCTTCGGCATTCGAATCAATCACGAACAGCGCATCCGGCAGCGCCGTCATGTTCTCGATGCCTTCCATGTTCTGAAACAAATGCTTGAGCTCGCGGTCCAGCCGCGCCTGCTCTTTTTTCGAGAGCTGCTCCATGCGGCCGTCCTCTTTCATCGCTTTCAGATCCTTCAGCCGCTTGATGGATTTTTGTAGCGTGGCGTGGTTGGTAAGCGTACCGCCCAGCCAGCGGTGATTGACGAAAAACATTTCGCAGCGCTTGGCTTCCTCCGCCACCGCTTCCTGCGCCTGCCGCTTGGTGCCAATGAAGAGGATATTTTTGCCGTGCGCCGTCAGCTCGGTGACAAACCGTGCGGCCTCGCGAAACATCTTCAGGGTCTTCTGCAGATCAATAATGTGGATCCCGTTGCGTTCGCCGAAGATGTATTCTTTCATCTTCGGGTTCCAGCGGCGCGTCTGGTGGCCGAAATGAACCCCGGCCTCCAGCAGCTCCTTCATCGTAATTTCTGCCATGCTCCTCCTGTTGCTTTGAGTGCGGGTCCTGCTCGCGAGCGCTAGCTTGCAGCCAGTCTCGCGAGGCCGCCAAGATGGCGGCGATACCAGGAGAGCACCCTACGCCGGCTGCCTTGCCGGCCGTGTATTTCAGTGGCTAGTGATTAGAGGCTAGCGGTGAGGCTGCCGCGTCTAGCCACTAACCACTAGTCACTAGCCACTGATTTCTTTAGCGCTTGCTGAACTGGAAGCGCTTGCGCGCGCCCTTTTGCCCGTACTTCTTGCGCTCTTTCATGCGTGAGTCGCGCGTCAAAAATCCATTCTTGCGCAGGCCGCGCCGCAGCTCCGGGTTGAACTGCGAAAGCGCGCGCGACAATCCCATGCGCACCGCATCGGCCTGACCGCCTACGCCGCCGCCATTGGCAGTGGCATTCACATCGATTTGATGCTCGGTCTGCGTAAATTTCAGCGGGCCGGTTGCGGAGCCGAGCCACGCCACGTTTTTGAAATAATCGCGCACCGGCCGCCCGTTCACGGTGAACTTGCCGGTACCCATCCGCACAAACACGCGCGCCACCGCATTCTTACGGCGCCCGGTACCGTGGAACTGCTCCTGCTTCGCGCCCGCGAGGGGCTGTGCCGCATCCGCACTCAAACTTCCCTCCGTAGCACAGGCTTTCAGCCTGTGCGCTCACTTGACCGCCTTCTCAGACTCGATACAACCCGGGAATCGATTCTTCCGCCGGTGCCTATTTTCCCTTTTCCAGTTTCTATTTTCCGCTCCTAAAGCGCCAGCGGCTGCGGCTTCTGTCCCGCATGCCGGTCCAGGCCCTTCGCATCCACGTAGACGCGCAACTTCTTGGCGCGGTGTGCGCGCAGCTTGTTCTTCGGCAACATGCCCAGGATGGCTTCGCGCACCATCTTGTCGGGATGCTGCTGAAACAGGCGTCGCGCCGGAGTCTCTTTCAACCCGCCGGGATACCCGCTGTGATGGCGATACATTTTCTGATCAATCTTGTTGCCCGTGAGGCGGATTCTTTCCGCGTTGATCACCACCACGTGGTCGCCACAATCCAGGTACGGCGTAAATTGCGGCTTATCCTTGCCGATCAGCACCCGCGCCACGCGCGTCGCCAGCCGCCCGAGCACTTGCCCGTCCGCGTCCACCACCCACCATTTCGGCCCTGCCGAAAGCTCATCCGCTTCCCGGCCCTTGGGAACATACGTCGGCATCTGAGTCGTCAGACCTCTCTGTTATTTTGCGACGGCTTGCGGGAGGTACCTTGCGAAGCCCCTTGTCGCGAGCGAACTCGCGCCGAGCAAAGCCTCTACCTCTACAGCTCACAATCGCTACGAGACAAACGTAGATATTACGGCCCGCGTCATTTTTTGTCAATCAGCTTATCCGCGCAAAACTAGTTTTCGGCCGCGCTCCAGGGGCCGGCCAGTGGCGCGGGTGGATCGGCCAGCGACTGGAAGCGTACCAGACGCACGGCATCGCGCCCGACGGGCGACACCAGCGGCATCACACCCAGCTCCAGCATGCGCTCGATAGCCGGCTCGGTGAGCAGCGCTTCCGCGCATGGCTTTGCCACCGATTCGCCATCGCGCTTGAAAACGTGTAATGGCAGACCGTCAACGTCCTGGTGCATGCCCGGCCGCATTGCCCATCCCGCTTCGCTGAACGACTGCGCGAGCAGCAGGGCGCATAGGAACGCGGAATTGCCCCACAGATAGGTTTCGTGCGCAGACTCGACAGACCGGACAGACCGGGAGGTCTGTCCTACATGCTCCTCCGCGCCCGGCATCTCTTCGAAGTCGAAGCGCTCGATGGGATCGGTTTGCCTGCCGTAAGGCAGCCGCAGCAGATAGCGCGGCATCGCCAGGCCTACATGCGCGGCCTGCGGAAGCGCGCGAAATGCTCGCCACGCCTCTGCGTCGGCGGGCCCAGCCCACTTGCGCACGTCGGGCAGGTCACCAAATGACGCGAAGCCGAGCACCGGCGCGCCCGCGCCGCCGATGAAGGGAGCGCCGGCAGCGCGAGCAATGGTTGCGAGGCGCGCCAGCAGCAGCGCATCATCGCGCGTCGGCTCGAAAGTGAAATTGCCCGCCAGTACGCTCCACGCTTCGGCCCCAGGAGTTTCGACGCTCTTCTCCACCAGCAGCTTATAGACTCCGGTCTGCCGCAGGTCTTCGGCGGACGCTAAATCTGCCGCCAGCTCGGCTTTGGTCACATCAACGAGATACAACTTCAAATTGGCATCCGTCTCCACTCGACGCACGAGGAACAGCGCCGCGCGCCAGGCGGCTTCGAGCGCTTGGAATGCGGGATGGTGCAGCAGCTTGCGCAATGCGTCGCCGCTGGCCGCATCGACCTTGGCCAGCAATTCCGGCTGGCGCGGATCGGCGCCGGGCGCCAGATGCGGCTCGACAAGCTGGCGAAGGTACGCGCGCAACTCATCCGGCCGCCGCACCGGAGCGGCCAGCGGGCGGCTCCCGGAGCCGACGACGATCTGATCGAGTAAACTGCCGCCGGCAGAGGCGGTTGGCGCGTTGGGCGCTTCGACCGGCGGAACAGCTTCCGCAGCCGGCCCGGCGCCTGCCCCGAGCCCCTCGGCTGCAGCTTCAGCAAACGTGCGCGAATCGGCCAGCCGCGCGCGCATATCCCTCAGCTTGTGAAATACCTCGACACTCTCGAACAGCCCCTCGGGACGAAAGTCTTCGATTTCCTTGAACGCGACCGCGACTTCCCCTTCCCCACCCAGCGGTAGCCTCAGTTGCGGCGCGAGCCTTGCGAGCACTTCGTCGAAATTGTCGCGATCGATCGAAATCACGCGCCGCGAGGCGAGTTTCGCGCCGGTTTCGCGGATGCCGCGGCTGGCGCGCCCGCTGAAGTCACCGAGGATCGCGACGCGAAAGGGCGAATCAGGCTCCCGCTCGACGGCAGCGCCCTGCCGCCCTGTCTCGACGTCGAGATGAATCTCGCCAAACGAGTGCTTCGCCATTTCGCCCTCCGGCACCTGAACGCCGCGCGGCGTGAAGGTTCTCAGATTCGCGCAGCGCAGGCAAATGCTTTGTTATGCCGTGGCGGCGGCTGGCACGGCCAATTGAATCAAACGACGGGCTGCTACGTCCAATCCGCAAGGGGGGCGTTGCTCTCTGAACCGGCCGCTTTCGGGGCCATCCAAGTCCTAACGGAGGAAGCGATGTATCAGCGTGTAGCGCAGGTGGCGTGCGTTTTGGCAATCGTAGCGGTGATTGCAGTAATGGCGTCGGCGCAGGGCCAGCAGGCCCCGCCGACATTCGAGCAGACCATCGTGCGGCAGTTCAACAACATCCACAATAAAGTGATCGCGATGGCTAAGGACTTCCCGGAAGACAAGTTCGACGCGCGTCCCAGCAAAGAGACGCGCAGCTTTGTCGAAGAAGTGTGGCACCTCACGCAGACCGCAGAGTTCGGCGCTGCGATTTTCCGTGGCGAGAAGCCCGACCCGCAGAAGTACTTCGGGTCGTATGAAGGCCGGCCCCGCGCGCGAGCGGAATTGGTCGCGCAATTGGAAAAGGCGGTGAAGGAGGCCGGTGGGTTGCTGGAGCAAAAGCCGACGCCGCGCGCCATCGGCCTAATCGAGCACGCCGGGGAGCACTACGGCAAGATGGCAACAATCTATCGCCTGAATGATCTGGTGCCCCCTGCCAGCCGGCCGCGGGAATGAAGGAAGCTGACAGTCGATAGCTGACAGCTCACAGTCGACAGTTCACAGTCGACAGCTTACAGTCGACAGCTTACAGCCGACGGTCGCGGCGCCAAGTGGTTCTCTCTGCGGGGCCACGGCCGGTCAAGGGCACGGGCGCCGGCCCCAGACGTGGATTCGCGGAGAACACGTCGCGCGTGGGCTTTTCACTGTTGACTGCAAGCTGTCGACTGTAAGCTGTCGGCTGTCAGCTATTTTTCTCTTCAAGGTTGAGCGCCGCCGAGTTGATGCAGTAGCGCAAGCCGGTGGGCGCCGGGCCGTCGGGGAACACGTGGCCGAGGTGCGCGTCGCACCGCGCGCAGCGCACTTCGGTGCGTTGCATGCCGTGGCTGGTGTCGGTTTCTTCCTCGACGTTCTCGCGCTTGAGCGGCTTGAAGAAGCTGGGCCAGCCCGAGCCGGACTCGAACTTCGTCTCTGAGCTGAACAAGGGTTCGCCGCAGCATACGCAGGTATAGGTGCCGTCTTCGTGGCTGTCCCAATATTCGCCGGTGAACGGCGGCTCGGTGCCCGCCTGCCGCGTGACGTAATACTGGTTCGGCGTCAGTTGCTTCTGCCACTCCTTGTCCGATTTGGTTGTTCGCTCGCCCATGATGCGCTCCGTGCTCAAGTTTCCTTGCTGACTAAACAAACTTTGAACCGGCGGAAGTCCTTGTCGAGAATCTCGCGGAAGACATACACCTGCACGGCGACACCAATCGCAAAGGCGACGATTTCGAACAGGAACTGAGGCACCGACAGAAGCGCTCCGAAAAGCTGGAGCCCGAACAGCGGCACCCACAATACAATCATCACACCAATCATCCAGAGAATCGAACGCCAAGTGAATGCCCACCAGAAAGCGAGGGCATGCTGGAAAGATGGGGCAACAAGCCGGTCGGTTTGCAACTGCGTTGAGTCGATCGTGAGCGTCCCCATTCTGTGCCTCCTTGGGCCTGCGGCTTGCCTGGAGACTAACCTAAAACAACACGGCTTACTACTTGGAGCGAAGAGTAGCGGCGATTTCGCGCGCGACTTGGCGGGCGCGCGGCAGATCGCTGGGAGCGAGGGAGATGGCTGCGACGCGCGCGTGGCCGCCCCCGCCATACTTCTCACAAAGCGTAGCCAGATTCGTGTCGTTCTGCGGCGTGGGCGGGTTCCACGGATTGGTGCCCACGGACACTTTGGCGCGCGTGGCGGATGCGCTCACGCCCACCGAATACACCGCGGCTGGGTGCAAATAATAAGGAATGAACTTATTGTAGCCTTCGAGAT
>JBOGNS010000344.1:0-2864 GCA_050747305.1 Candidatus Acidiferrales bacterium
GTCGAGGACTGCGCCGATGGTCTGCACGCCAACCAGCGGCATGTTGGGCGCGAGCGACTGCACCTGCTGGCGAATCGCGCCGATGGCGGACGCCGGATCGCCCGCCGTGCGCACGTGCATCGTGGCGGCGGGCGCGAAGTGCTGCCGCATCGGCAGGTAGAAATGCGAGGTGGGTTCTTCGCCGAGGGTTTGGTACTTGGCATCGCGCGCGATGCCCACCACTTCGATGATCCACTGCTCGCCGAACACGCGGAAGCGCTTGCCGATGGCTTCCTGTCCCGGCCACACGCGCTCAGCCATGGTTTGGTTGACGATGGCCACCATCGGCGTGCCTTCGCGATCCGCTTCCGTGAAGGCGCGGCCACGCAAGATCGGGATGCCTGTGGCCTCGAAGAAGTGAGGACCCACCTGGTTCAGGTTGGTGAGTTTGCCGCTGCGTCGGTCGTTGATGTCCACTCCCTCCGGGAAAACCGTGCGCGAAAAAAATCCGCCCATCAACGGAGTGGATGCGACGGAGGCAGTGCGCACCATCGGCAGCTCCCGCACGCGCCCCACGGCTTGCTTGAAAAATTCCTGGCCGCGCGCCATGTCCATGCCTTCGCCGGAAACGTCGAAAGAAAGCAGCATCATGTTTTCCGTTTCGAAGCCGGGATCAATCTGCTGCGCTTTTTGCAGGCTGCGCAGGAAGAGACCCGCGCCCACCAGCGCGACCAGCGACAGCGCTACTTGCCCCATCACCAGCCCGTTGCGCAGGCTGAACCAGCGATTGGCGCGGCTCGGCACGCTGGTGCGATCCTTCAGCGCAAGCTGAAGGTTCGGCCGCGACGCTTGCAGCGCCGGCGCAAGCCCGAAGACGATTCCCGTCAGCAGCGATACGCCGAGCGTGAATAGCAGCACCCGCATATCCAGCGAAAGGTCAAGTACCGATTGCTGCATGAATGGCGGCCGCATGGCCCACATCGCTTCGCGGCCCCAGTACGCGAGCAGCAAGCCCAGGCCGCCGGCGAGCAGCGCGAGCAGCGTGCTTTCCGTCAGCAACTGGCGTAGCAAGCGCCAGCGGCTCGCGCCCAGCGAGACGCGCACCGCCACCTCGCGCTCGCGGCTGACGGATCGCGCCAGCAATAGGTTCGCTACATTGCCGCAGGCGATCAGCAGCACCAGCGCCACTACGCCCATCATCGCCGCGCCGGCCGCAATGAACATCTCCTGCTGATTGGGATTGATCGCCGCCTGAGCGAGCGGCGTAGCGGTGAAGCTGCGCTGGTCGTTCTCCCGCGGGAAGGCTTGCGCGAGCTGCACGCCGATGGTGTTCAGCGCGGCTTTGGCTTGCTCCACGCTGACGTCCGGTTTGAGCCGCGCGAAACTGAAAAAGATCAGCGCGCGACGGTCGTTCCAGTTTTCGAGAATGAAACCGCTGGCCACCTGCTGATACATGGCCTGCGGAACCCATACATCCGCGCCGAAGAGCGTGAAGATACCGCGAAAGTTTTGCGGGGCAACGCCGATCACGTTGAAATCCAGATTGTTCAGTTTGATGGTTTTGCCAATCAGCGCGCGGTCGCCGCCGAAACGGTTTTTCCACAGCCGGTCGCTAATCACGACAACCGGATGCGCGCCGGGCACGCCGTCTTCTTCCGGCAAAAAGGTGCGGCCGACGGTGGCTTTTACGCCCAGCACTTCGAAGTAATTTCCCGACACGAGAAAACTTGTCACCTGTTCGGGATCGCCCGTGCCGCTGGAAATACTCAAAGGCGCAAAGCTGAAGCCCACCACGCCGGAAAATGCGTCGGTCTTGTCGCGCACGTCAGAATAGTTTGGTCGCGAGATGGGCATCAGGTCGAAGCCCTGGCCTTTATTCTTTTCATCGGTGGTGAAGACGGCCACCAGCGTATCGATGTCCTGCACCGGCAGAGGATTCAGAAACAGCGCTTTCACGATAGTGAAGATGGTTGTGTTGGCGCCGATGCCCAGCGCCAGGGAAAGCACCGCGGCGGCGGTGAAGCCGGGAGCCTTGAACGTCATGCGTACGGCGTAGCGCAAGTCCTGCCAGAAGTCTGCAAACATGTTTCCTCTCCCTTCGCGTCCCGGAACAATGGCGTTGTCCATTCCCACTTGATCGCGCAGCAAGGGCGGCCGCGCCGAGCGCTCGATGCGTTCGAGCTCCCGCGCCAGGGTGTCGCTGCTTTCCAACTCAGCCAGCGCAGCGGCCTGCGCAACGGATTCCGTAGCGCCGCGCGCGATGGCTTCCGCGTAGCGTTGCTCGAGGTCCTGCCCGAGCTCTTCGACAATCTCTGCCTCGCGCCGCGGGTCGAGCCGCAGCCCTGCCAGTTTCCCGCGAATAATTTGCTTCCACTCCGGCATCGCTTCTTTCCCTGTCATCCGACTGCGCCGTTACTCCTGCCTCAGCGCTGCCGGTTTGCAATTCGAACGCCGGGCAACTGCACCAGGGCTTGTCCCCGGACTGCGAGCAATTGCCCGGCGCCTCCTCCCGAGGTGGATAGAAGGAGACCTTTACTTAACTCGTCGTCTTCCTGCCAGGCAGCGCATCTATGCCGGCCTGATCCCGACCACGCGGTTAATCGCCACGACGAATTCCTGCCACATGCTGCGCTGCGCCGCCAATATTTTGCGCCCTTGCGGCGTGATGCGGTAGAACCGCCGCCGCCGCTGCCCGGCGCGCTCCACCCAGCGGCCGGCAATCCAGCCGCGCTTCTCCAGCCGGTAAAGCAAGGGATAGAGCGACGCCACGTGGAACTGCACCACGCCGCCGGAGCGCTGCTCGATCAGCTTGCCGATTTCATAGCCGTGCCGCGGCCGGTCTTCCACCAGCGACAGCACCAGAAGCTCGGTGCTGCCTTTTTTCA
>JBOGNS010000345.1:0-11600 GCA_050747305.1 Candidatus Acidiferrales bacterium
TAGTAGGTGAACGGTGCCTTTACATCCATGAACCAATGCGGCGTGCCGCTGGGCACAATGATCACGTCGCCCTTCACGAGCTGGCGCGTTTCGCCGCCGTTTATCGCTGCTCCGCGAATTTCATCTGCGGTGGTGTTGCGGGGTTCGGTGAGCGATCCGCCGGTGACGAACGTCGCTGTGCCATCGAGCACGTAAATGATGTCTGTATCGCGAGTATGCACCTCAGCGAGGCCCGGCTTCTCGCGCCGGCTGGCATGAACCATGTAATTGCGCTGGCCATTTTCGCCGTCGAAGAGCACCGCGCCTTTTGCGAATGCATCGGCAACCGCGTCTCGGGTGTAATAGGAAACGGGCGACATGCCGGGTGGTGCTGTGCTGTTGAGCGCGCTGGCGCCGGCAATGGCCAGCTCTTCGTCCTGCTGCGCGCTGGCGGCGCCGCTTACGCCCACCCCGCCCACCACCTGCCCGTCTATGG
This sequence comes from Candidatus Acidiferrales bacterium, assembly GCA_050747305.1. Lineage (GTDB taxonomy): Bacteria > Acidobacteriota > Terriglobia > Acidiferrales > UBA7541 > JBOGNS01. The sequence goes on from JBOGNS010000345.1 coordinate 476, forward strand.
TGATGGGCACGCCGCCCTGCAATGGGGTGAATAGCGAGTCCGGCAGCGCGATCATCGGCGTGCGACCGTTGCGGATGATGTCTTCGAATGCCTTCGTCGAGCGCTTGAACAGCGCGGCCGTGCGCGCCTTGCCGGCCGAAATCGTCGCTCCAGCGGCAAACGTTCCGTCCAGCCGCTCCACCGCAACCAGGTTGCCCCCGTCATCCACCACGGCGATGACCGCGCCGGGAGCGTTCTTGGCGTGCGCCTCGGCCTTTGCCGCTGCAATCACCCGCCGCGCTCCATCCAGTGTGATGGACTTCTTGTCCGCTACTTGCGCCTGCGCCCATGTGGCGCCCGCAAGGGTGAGCAGTCCTGCTGCCAGAATTTTGCTCGTCGCTTGCATCGTCGTGTCCTTTCGTCTCGTCATCTTGCCGGCGCGGCACGGTCCCGAAGACTTCGGGGCCGTGCGCGTCGCCGTTTTCCGTTCGCTGCGTTACTTCACCGGCTGGTCGAAGGGCGCTTCGCCAAGGTTGGTCTCGGCCCACGCGCACCAGATCACCACTTTCGCCACATCTTTCACGTTGCTCGGAATCTCAACGCTTTGGTTGTAGCCGTCTTGTTTGACCTTCAGGCGCGGGCCTACGGTCATCATTCCCTTCGAGTCCACGAAGGCCCAGTGCGGGTCCGGCGTATCCGGCACCACAAAATCCGCAGACAGCGTCAGCATGCTTTTGCCCGGGTTATTGGTGTGCGTCACCGTGCCCTTATTGGCTTTCGGCCCGGTAAACGGCTTGCTGGTGTGCGATTCCGGGGCAGCGACAGCGTTTATGCCGGCTAGGCCCGCGATCAGCAGCATCGCTATCGCGGCCAGGGTAATTACTCGATGGTGCTTCATTTCTTTCTTGTCCTCCTTGTAAGTGACTGCTCCCGTGGTGAAAGGCCGCGGGAAATCGGTGTTTCGCGCTGCGCTGGCGATGCGATCGGCGCCTAACTTCGCGGCAGCGTCAGCGAGCAACAGCGCGGCGCGATGCGCATCGAAATTGCATTGGGCCAGGTCGGGCATGTCCCATCAGCCGCCCCTTCCTTGAGCGGAGCGCGCCATTCGATAATTGCAGCGGAAGATGCAGCGCGCGCGATTGTGGTGATTCAACTTCGCGCACCGCACCGCATGCGCTCCGCGCTGGCGCAGATACAGCTCCGCGCCCAGCAGCATGCCCAGCAGCGGCGCCGTGAAATAAATCCACAAGAAATCCCAGAGCCGGCTGGGCGCCGCGGACCCCAGCGTTCGCGCCGGATTCATGCTCATGCCGGAGATCGGGCTCTCGAAGGTGACGTAAACCGCGACCAGCGCGCCTACGAAGAGCGGCGTATAGCGCGCGATCCGCGCATCATTGGAAACGTGCAGCACCACAAGTATCAGCCCAAAGGAAATCGCCAGTTCGGCGGCAAACGCCAGCCACGGCCCCGCAGGCCCCGGCAGAGTGGCCGCATAATTCACGGCGGGATGGCTGACCACATTGCGCGCCACCGCGGTGACCAGCGCCATTCCTGCGACGCCGCCGGCGAACTGTGCCAGCACATAGAAAAACGCGTCGCCGCGTTCCACTTTTCCCAGCCGCAGATAGGCCAGCGTAATGGCAGGATTGAAATGCGCCCCCGAGCGCTGCCCCATTGGCGAGTAAATGATGGCCATCGCCGTCGCTGCCATCGCCAATCCCATCAGGAAGCGCGTGAGCATCGTATCGCCGAGCGCCGGCGACACGGGCGAATCCGGGTGATAGAACAACATCGCGAAGCTGCCGGCTGAGATCATGAAGAGCGCAAGCTCCGCGGCCTCCATCACGTATTCGGGCCAATGTTGTGCGAGCTGTCGCAGCAAGATTCAGTCCGCCCCTTTCGCTGTATCGCAGTTTCCGTAGTGCAAGCCGAATCCTTCGGCGCACGCTTGGATGAGCACGCCCACTCCCGGATTCAGAACTCTCATGCCGCCGGCGCGGCATTCACCAAGTGCATCAGCGCACCCAATGCCTCCTCGGCATGCTGGATTCGTCGCTGGCCGGACTGCATCACTGCCATCGGCACGGCCTTGGCGCCGGCGCGACGGAGCGGGTAACTCATGCCGCGCTTGAAGTGCTTGGCGAGCTGTTCGCGCAGCATCAGGCGGCCGCGCAGAGCGCGCGACTTCACTGCCGGTATGCTCATTCCCAGAATTTCCGCCGTTTCCTGGGTGGAGAGTTGTTCCACGTCGCGCAGCGTCACCACCACGCGATAGGCGTGCGGTAGCTTGTCCATCGCCTCTCGCAAAATTTGGTGGAGCTCATTCCGCGCAAACTGCTGTTCCGGGTTCTGCACCCACGCCATCAGTTCGCGAGGCTTCCCGCCGTCGTCGGTAATTTCCGGCTCGTCGAGGGAAATCGCGTTTTCCGTCTTGCGCTTGCGCAGCTTCATGAGCGCTTCATTCATCGCGATGCGCACGATCCATGTGTAGAATCGCGAGTCGCCGTGGAAGTTCTGGATGTTGGCCAGCGCCTTGAGGAAGGTTTCCTGCGTCGCGTCTTCGGCGTCTTCGCGGTTGCCCGTGATATTGAGGGTCAGGCGGAAAATGTTCCGCTCGTAGTGGCTGGCGAGCGTGAGGAAAGCATCGCTATCCCCCTGCTTCGCCTGTTCCACCAACAGTCTCTCATTTGCCAGATGTTCCGTCATGGTGTCGCTCCCTTGCTAGGTTTTTTGGGCCGCATCCGTTACGCCACTGCGGCCCTCACGGAAATGGATTCAAGAAAATTGCGACCGAACGTAGTCTGAGCACTAGGCGAAGCTTATCCACTAAGCTATTGTGACGAGAGGGGTTAGGCGCTTTCCTTACTTTTTGTGCGAATCGAATTCGCCTTTTCTGAATCCAATTGCTACATGAAGCGCTTCGGCGTATTCGAGCTAGACGTGGATCGTGCAGAGCTTCGTAAGCACGGCCTTCGCATCAAGCTTCAGGATCAGCCCTTACAAGTGCTAGCGCTGCTGCTGGAAAAGCCCGGCGAGGTAGTTACACGAGAAGAGCTGCGCCGGCGCCTTTGGCCGGCTGATACCTTCGTTGATTTCGACAATGGATTGAATGCCGCGGTGAATAAAGTGCGCGAGGCGCTCAACGATCTGCGGGCTAATCCGCGCTTCGTCGAGACCGTGCCGCGCCGCGGCTACCGGTTTGTCGCGCCAGTCCAAACAGCGTTACCGCCCACGGCGGGAGCCGCGCTGCCTCCTTCGACCATGATGGCGCGCGGATCGACGGCTGCCCCGGGCCTAACGGAGCTTCCGCGCATCCCACCAGCGCCCCGCGTCAGCCGAAAGAACTGGACGCTGCTCACCCTTGCCGCTGTACTGCTCCCACTCGCCAGCGCCTTCGCAGCATGGCGTTTCTTCGCGCCAACCGATGTAAAGTTGAGCCGCCGCATCATGCTCGCTGTCTTGCCCTTTCAGAACCTCACCAACAATACGGAGCACGATTACTTTATTGCTGGCCTCTCGGAAGAAATGATTACCAAGCTCGGCTCGTTGCAACCGGAACGGCTTGGCGTGATCGCGCGCGGTTCGGTGTTGCCCTACAAGGGAAAATCAGTCCGCGAAGTGGGGCGTGACCTGAACGTGCAGTACATCTTGGAAGGCAGCGTGCGCGGCATGGGCAACCGTGTCCGCATTTCCATACAGCTCGTTCAAGTGAGCGACCAGACCCACCTTTGGGCGCAGAACTACGAGCGCGATTTAGCCGACATCTTCGCCATTCAGTCCGATGTGGCGCGTCAAGTGGCCGGCAACCTCGCTTTGAAACTTGTTCCGGACCAGCAAGCCGCGCTGGATCGCGCGGCCACAGACGTCATGGCAGCCTACGAAGAATATTTGCGAGGCCGTTACTACTGGAACCTGCGAACGGAAGAGGGACTCTCGCGATGTCGTCCGCATTTTGAGAAAGCGATCGCGGCGGATCCGCAGTATGCCGTGGCCTACGCGGGGCTTGCAGACTGCTACAACCTCAACGGCGGCTACGCCATCCTTGCGCCCAACGACGCCTTCCCAAAAGCCAAGCAGGCTGCGCGCAAAGCGCTCGAATTGGATAGCTCTTTGGCTCCGGCGCACGCCGCCCTCGGCTTTGCTTTGCTGTACCACGACTGGAACGCGGCGGAAGCCGAAATGGAATTCCGCCGCGCCATCGAGTTGAATCCCAACTATGTGTTTACGCGTTTGTCGTACGCGCAGCTTTTGCGAGCGCAAAACCGCCTTGACGAAGCGGAGACTCAACTACGCCTCGCGTGCGAAGTGGACCCCATGGATCGCGTAGGACAGAGTTATTCTGGATGGGTGGCGTTTTCGCGGCAGCGTTACGCCCAGGCTTCGGAAATTTTTCGCAGCACAATCGCGAACCATCCCAACTGGCCAAGCGCATACGTTTCGCTTGCCTATGCCCTGGCGCAAGAAGCAAAGCTCACCGAGGCGCTTGCGGCCTTGGATCGCGCGCGCCTGCTTTCTGCCGACTCTCCCAGCGCGCTGGAAGCCTACGCGTATGTGGCAGCCTTGGCAGGCAAAAAGGACGACGCCCGCCGCATCATCGGCCAGTTAATCGCTCTCAGCGGGTCGCGCCGCATTTCCGCCTATAACATGGCAATGATTTACGTTGCGCTCGGTGAACCGGACTCCGCTTTTTCGTGGCTCGAGCGCGCTCTGGAGGCTCGCGACCCGTGGCTCATCTGGCTTGGGACTCATCCCGAGTGGAATCCGCTACGCTCCGACCCCCGGTTCGCCAGGCTCCAGCACCTGGGTCAGCCGTAATCCACCAAGCTCGCACCCGCCGGTAACGCGCCCGCAAGCCTGCGGCTTCGCTGCAACAGGGTGAGCGCCCGCCCGGCCATGCCCGCGTCGAAACGCTCAGGACCATATCGAAGTACCAGTCGGATCTCGGTACGCACAAGTGGCGTCCCGCTTCGTTGCTTGCCGAGACAAGCTATTGAAAATAACCAGTTGCATCAACAATCGTCAGAATATGCTTGTGTTTGTTGGCGCAGAATTAGCTTGTAATCACACGGCACAATACGCTTGTATTTGCGCAGCATGGGAGGCCCCGTCTCCTACAAAGGTTGGTCTCAAATAGCCGGCGCGCCTTGCTACAATACAGGTGCGGCTGGCAAAGGGTAGAAAAGGAGCCGCAAGTGGGTCTGTACCATCGTGGACGAGTCTGGTGGATTGATTTTTATGACCAGAAGCGAAACCGAATCCAGGAGTCCTCACACAGTTCCAATCGGCGATTGGCAGAAAAGCTACTCGACCTACGCAAAGGCGAAGTTCTCCGAGGAGTCTTTCAGCCGCCGGTCAAAAAAACGCTCGCCGAATTCGGCGACCGTTACATGGAACATGCGAAGGCAAACAAGCGGTCGCGGTTGCGAGACCAACAAATGCTTGGCCACCTCAAAGAGTTCTTTGGTGCCGAACGGCAGCTCTCCGAAGTCGGCGATCTTGGTGACAATTTGGTGACAATTCCGCCTCCGGTACCCCTAAAGGCGGCTAGACTGTCACCATCGGCATGTCTAACTACCCTTGCTGTAAGCAGTTAGAAAGCGGAGGAGTGGCCGAGTGGTTGAAGGCGGCGGTCTTGAAAACCGTTAGGCTCGAAAGGGTCTCGGGGGTTCGAATCCCTCCTCCTCCGCCAGTTCGCCCTTGTACGACACGACGTGACCTTCGGGTCGATCTTTTCTTGCCAGCACCATATGAGACATCGCTGCTAGAGTTTCGCGCTCGCTTCTGATTTCTGGCGCCGGACTCCTGACGTGACAGTTCTGAGTTCCGAATTCCAACAGTAACCCTTTGTCCCCAACGGCACAGAACCTGATACCACGTCCCCGCAGGATGCTAGAATTTTCGCCACCGGTGGCACAGAACCCTAGCGATACGCGCTTCTACGCCCGTCTAGGCGTAGCATCGGCACTTCTCGTGCTGGTATATGCTGCGGGGTCGTTGCTTATCGCGGACCGCGACGAACTGAAAACCTTCGGCAACCTGATGCAATGCATCGTGCCGCTCTTCGCAAGCACCGGGTTGCTGCTCAACTCTACTTCGTCGCATTGGCGCCGCAACGTGTTTTGGATGCTGCTGGCGCTGGGCTGCGTGATGTGGCTGGCGGGCCAGTTGATGTGGACGTATTTCGAAGTCCACTTGCAACAGAATGTCCCCAATCCGTTTCTCGGCGACGTGGTGATCTTCCTGCACACGGTGCCGCTGATTGCTGCGCTGGCAATGCGCCCGGACGCGCAGCGCCTCGACACCAGCTTCCGCGTCGGCCACCTGGATTTTCTGTTTCTGGTGCTGTGGTGGATTTACCTTTATCTTTTCGTGGTGATCCCGTGGCAGTACGTCCGTGACGACCTCGAGAACTACGGCAACAGTTACAACACCCTCTACGTGGTGGAGAACATCGTTTTCGCCGCCGGCTTAGGCTGGCTTTTTGCCCGCTCCTCCGGCATGTGGCGGAAAGTGTATTTACATCTGTTTGGCGCCGCTACGCTCTACGCAGCCGGATCGCTGGCCATTAACCAGGCCATCGACGTCGAGCAATACTCCACCGGCAGCCTGTTGGACCTGCCGCTGGTTGGCTCCTTCGTCTGGCTGGGCGCGGCCGGCTTCCTGGCCTGGCATTGGGAGCGATCCGCCGAGCCCGCACAGGCTGAAGCGCCGGCCCAAGGGGTCGAGCAGTGGCCGGCGCGCGTGGCCATGGTGTTGATCCTCTCCCTGCCCGCCATGGCTATCTGGGTGGAGCGCAACCGCGCCATCCCGGAAGACGTAAAGAGTTTTCGCTTCCTGGTGACCATGGTGGCGATCATCGTCTTCACTTCCCTGCTCCTGATCCGGCAAGTGATGGCGGAGCGCGAGCGCCAGCGGTTGCTGCGCGAGGCCCAGGAATCGATCGTAAACCTGCAGAGACTTCAGTCGCAATTCGTGCAGTCGGAACGCATGGCTTCGCTCGGCCAGCTTGCGGCCGGCGCCGCGCACGAGATCAACAATCCGCTGACTGCGATCCTCGGCTACGTGGACGTGCTGACGGAAGATAAGTCGCTGGCTGAGAAGCAGCGCTCCATGCTGGAAAAGGTGCGCGACCAGGCTCGCCGCACCAAGACGCTGCTGCACAATCTGCTGAGCTTCGCGCGGCAAGCGCCTTCGGAAAAAAGCCTGCTGGACATCAACCCGGTGGTCAATAATGCCGTGCAACTACGCTCGCTCGACCTGCGCGCCCAAAACATCCGCATCCACGTGCAAGCGGAGGCCGTGCTGCCCGCGGTGCGCTGCGACGCCAACCAGATGCTGCAAGTGTTCTTCAATCTGATCAGCAACGCGGTGGAGGCCATGGAGGAAACCGGCGGCGGCACGCTCACCGTTGTCACCAAGCGCGAAAGGAACAGCATCGTAATCGAGTTCTCCGATACCGGACCCGGCATGGCCCGCCCGGACCTTGTGTTCGATCCCTTCTACACCACCAAGCCGGTCGGCAAAGGCACCGGCCTTGGCCTGAGTATTTGCTATGGGATCATCAAGGAGCACGACGGCAACATTTCCTGCTTCAACCGCCACCAGGGCGGCGCGACGTTTCGCGTCGAGCTGCCCGCGGCCACTGCGGTGCTGCCGAAACCGGTTGTTGAAAGCGAGCCCAGGCCTGCGCCGATGTTTTGAGCCATCATGGATAGTCCCGCCATTCTCACCGACCAGCTCACGCGCCGCTTCGGCCCGGCCACCGGCGGCCTGCTCGCCGTGGATCGCATCAACCTGCGCGTGGAGGCGGGTCAGTTCTTCGGTTTCCTTGGCCCCAACGGCGCCGGCAAATCCACCACCATCAAGATGCTTACCGGCCTGCTCGAGCCCACCGCGGGCCGGCTGGAAATTCTCGGACTCGATCTCTACACCTATCCCGTGGAAGTGAAGCGCCAAATCGGAGTAGTGCCCGAAGGGCTCGCACTTTTCGACCGCCTTACCGGCAGCGAATACCTGAATTTCGCCGGCCGCATGTATGGCCTTGACCGTGCCACAGCAGCGCAGCGCACCGCCGAACTGCTCGAGTTCACACAGCTCGCCGACCGCCCGCGCACGCAGGTAGGCGAGTATTCCCACGGCATGAAGAAAAAACTCGCGCTGGCAGCCGCGGTGATTCATGCCCCGCGGGTATTATTTCTCGACGAACCGTTCGAAGGTGTGGACGCGGTGGCCGCGGCCACGCTGCGCTCGCTGATGGGGCGCATGGTGGCGGGGGGCGTCACGATTTTTCTGACGTCGCACGTGCTGGAGATTGTCGAGCGCTTGTGCACCCATGTGGCTATCATTCATAAGGGGCAACTGGTGGCGCAAGGCTCGCTGGAAGAGTTGCGTTCGGGCGTGGAAGCGCGCGCCGCGCAGGCCGCGGCCGGAGCGCACGCGACCGGCGCCATCACCGCGCGGTTGGGCGAGAAACTCACGCTCGAGCAAATTTTCCTGGAAATCATCGGCGGCTCGCGTGCCGCGTCTGACCAGGAACTCTCCTGGCTCGGGTAGCTGCTATGCGCTCGGAAACCATCACCCACCTCGCACTCATCGCCCAGCTTCGCTGGCTGCTGTTTCGCAACGCGCTGCGGACGCCGCGCGCGCAATTGGAGTTTGCAGCGCGCGCACTGGTCACTGCGCTGGGCGCTCTCATCGTGATCGGCGGCGCCCTAGGATTGTTCGCCTTGAGCTTCTATGTCACCAGGCAGGATCGCTGGCCGGTTCTGCTGGGCCTAATCTGGGGACTGTTTCTCGCCTGGCAGATTGTGCCGGTGCTGATTACGGCGTCCACTGCCAGCCTCGACTTCGGTGAATTGCTGCGCTTTCCCGTGCGCTTCTCAACTTTTCTGCTGCTGAGTCTCGCCTACAGCTTACTGGACCCCGGTGCACTTGCCGCGTTTTTTTGGCTGGCGGGTATCGCCGCAGGCATTGGCGCCGCCCGCCCCGATGCCCTGCCGCTGATTGTTCCTGCATTTCTCGGGCTTGCCGCCGTCAGCTTGCTGCTCAACCGCATTATGCTCACCTGGCTCGAGCGCCTTCTCAAGCATCGTCGTGGCCGCGAGATTTTTTTTGTGTGCTTCATCGTTCTTATCTTCGGCGTGCAACTGATCGGGATCAGCATTGGGAATCGCCTCGAGGGGACTTGGAAGTACCTGGAGGCGCAGCCGCAAGTGGGCCTGCTGTTGCCTCCCGGGCTCGCTTACGCGGCCGTCGAATCATCGTTGCATCAAAACGCTTCGGGCGCCTTGGTCGCCGGCGGGGTGCTCTGGCTTTACGCCGCGGCGCTCTTCATCTTTTATCGCCGCCGCCTGCTCGCGCAGTATCGCGGCGAGGACGCAAGCACCGGCTCGGCGCCACAAGCCGCCGCGCCGGTGGCGACCCGCGCCGGCTGGAACCTGCCGCTGCTGCCCGGCCCGGCGGCCGCACTGGTGGAACGCGAGGTGCGTTACACCGTACGCAATGGCTTCATGCTGATGAATCTTGTGGTGCCGCTCTTCATCCCTGTGGTGCTGGGCGTAGTGGCGCGCACCGGCGAGAAAATCCCCGAGATCTTCGCGCAGGACGCCGGCGCCACGTACTTCGCGTGCGTGGCATACGCGCTGATGGTACTGATGCACGTGCCGTCCAACCATTTCGCTTTCGAGGGCCGCGGCATTCAATTCCTTATTCTCGCCCCCGTGCACTTCCGCGAAGTAGTCGCCGCGAAGAATCTTGTCTACGCGGCGCTGATGCTCCTGGAAGTGGCGCTGGTATGGCTGGTGCTCGCCGCCTTCGGCCGCGCGCCTGGCGCGCTATCCACTGTGGTCACCCTCGCTGCGCTGCCCTTCCTTGTTCTCGCGCAACTCACCACCGGCAACCTGCTCTCGTTGCAGTTTCCGCGACGCTTTGACTTCGGCCGCTTCAAGCAGCGGCAGTCCGGCATGAGCGTGCTGCTCGGGTTGCTTCAGCAGATTGTCGCCGTCGGCATCGCCGGTGCAATCTTCGCGTTGGCGCGCTGGACTGGTCACTTGTGGGTGGCCGGCCTGGTCTATCTGGTGCTCGGCGCGGCCATGTGGCAAGCGTACGGCATCGCACTGGAGCACTACGACCAACTGGCGGCTCGCCGTCGTGAAGCTTTGCTCGAGGAACTCTGCCACCAGTCGCCATAGTCGCGATGCCCCTCGCTTTCGCTTCCGAGCCGCGGCCTGATCGCTGAAGCAGGATCTTCTGACTTCTGACTCCTACTCTCGCTTTCCAAGCAGGCGTCGCAGCGGCTCGATGGGAATGGCCTCGCCGGTGTGTCCCTCGATACCGCGCACGGTAGTCGCGCGCAGCAAGGAGTTGTAGATCGCTTCCTCGGTGGCGTCCACAACTGCTTCGAATAAAGGGGAAAGCTGCCCTTCCGGCACCTGAGAAGCGCCGCTAGCGGAGGTTGGGTTCGCAGTTGCCGCAGGCGCACCGGCCACGCGGTGCGTCGTCGAAAACGCGATGACGTAGTCGCCGCTGCCACCACCCCCGGTTGAGCCGGTGCGCGCCATACCGTGAATCGCGCGCGCCGCCAGCCGGCCGAGTTGCCGCGCATCCAACGGCGCATCCGTCGCCACCACAATCATGCAGGAGCCGTCTGCCGCTGCAGGAGCGCCGGCGCCTGCCGCCCGTTCCGGGGGCTTCAGTTCCCGCCATACCGGCACGCCGCCAATCGTGAGCCGTCCGCCGAAATTCGTCTGCACCAGCACGCCGACCGTGAACACGCGCCCATCGCGTAGCGGCACGCGCCGCGAACTGGTGCCGATGCCGCCCTTCCAGCCAAAGGCCATGGTCCCTGCGCCCGCGCCCACCGAGCCTTCCTCCACTGCGCCTTCGCGGGCCGATTCCAGCGCCGCGCGCACGTGCTCGGCCTTCACGTGGCGGCCCCGAATATCGTTCAGCCAGCCGTCGTTGGTTTCACCCACTACCGGATTGATCGAGCGCACATTCTCGTTGCCCGGCCGCGCGAGCATCCAGTCCGCCATCGCCGCGGCCACGTCCCACACGCTGAGCGTGTTGGTCAGCAGGATCGGCGTTTCGAGCTGGCCCAGCTCCTGCACCTGCGTCGAGCCCACCAGCTTGCCAAACGCATTGAAGA
>JBOGNS010000346.1:0-3918 GCA_050747305.1 Candidatus Acidiferrales bacterium
CAGTGCATCTCACGCCCGGCCGCCACCTGCTCCTTGCCCACCACCGGAATATTGTTCTCCGCCTGGCAGGCCGCCACGCACGCGTTGCAGCCGTTGCACGCGCCGATGTCAATCGTCATGCCCCACGCGTACCCCTCGTATTTGAACGGCTCATAGAGCGTGAGCTTGGGCGAAGGCGCGTGCGCGATTTCGTGAACGAAGTGCGGATTCTTCCTGTATTCCTCGAGCGTGCCGGTGCGCACCAATTCACGCACGCGCTTCTCCGGGGCTTCGATGCTGTGGTGGTGCTGCGTGAGGACGAGTGGATGACGTTCGCCGGTCTTGGTGAGCGTCACGCCCGTCGCGTGCCACAGCGCGTCCGACCCGCGCAGCGCATACGCGTTGAACCCTGCGCCGCTCCCCGCGCGGCCCGCATGCGTGCGTCCGTAGCCCAGATGCACCGCGACGGAATTCTCCGGCATGCCGGGCAGCACCCACACCGGCGCGCGCACCGTGCGGCCTTCCTGCCGCAATTCCACCACTTCTTCGTTGCGCAGTTCCATTTTCTGCGCCGTGGCCGGGCTCACCAGCGCGGCGTTGTCCCACACCATTTTCGTCAGCGGCTTCGGCAGCTCCTGCAGCCAGCCGAGGTTCGCGTAGCGCCCGTCGTTTACGCACGGATCCGGCCGCAGCACAATTTCGAGTTGCGTCCCATCGCCGGCTTGCTGCGCGGGAGCCGGCACAGCGCGCGGTTGCACGCGCTTGGCGGCCGCTTCGGTGCCGGGGATCAACCCGTCGTGCAGGGCGCGCCGCCAGCGCTTTTCGAAATCCGCGCCCATGCGCGAGCGCCAGTGGTTGCGCACCGTGTCATAGCTCGATGCCGTGGGATTCTGCGAGAAGGCGGCCAGCAGTTCGTGCGCCGTCCTGCCTCCGTAGAGCGGGGCAATCAGCGGCTGCAAAATGGTTGCCGTGCCGTCGAACGCGCGCGCGTCGCTCCACGACTCGAGCTCGTGCGCCGCCGGCACGTGCCACTGGCTCATCAACGACGTTTCGTCCTCGTACAGGCTCAGATGAACGCGCGTCGGCACTTTTTCCCGATTGCCCATCGCCTCCGCAAATCGCAAATCCGCCGGGGCGTTGTAAACGGGATTGCCGCCCACCATCACCAGCAGCTCGACGCGCCCCGCGTTCATGTCCGCAACCAACTCACGCAGCGATGCCACGTGATCCACCGGCCGCGCCTCCACCGGCTCGCTATAAAACACCGTTGCCCCAGCGTTCCCCAGCGCCGCATTCATCGCGTGCGCCAGCGCATGCACCGCCCCCGGCTGCTCGTCGCCTGCAATCACCGCACACGCCCCGCGGTGCTGCTGCAAATCGCGCGCCACGCCCGTCGCCCACTTCACGCTTTGCTCCGGCAGTACCCCACCGAGCGCGCCCGCAACATTTGCGCCGGCCAGCGGCGCAATCAGGCGCGCCAATACCTCCACTTCGCTCGCGCGCGCCGCCAGTCGATGATCCGCCATGGTGCCCGTGCTGGTTGGCACGGACTCAATCGCATACAACCGGTTCATCTGCCGCCGGTCGTGACGCACGCGCCGCCCATCCGCGAATTGCCGCGCATAAATCAAATGCCCCGGGCCGGAGCAAAGAAAGTCCGCATCCAGGCTCAGGATCACTTCTGCTTTGCTCAAGTCGTAGCGCGTTGCGACATACGCGCCGAAGGCCAGAATCGCGCCCGCGCGCGCGCTGTGCTGTCCTGCGGGCTCCCACTGATGCCAGCGCGCCTCAGGGAACTCCGCCAGAATTGCGTTGAGTTGCGCCGCCAGCGTGGGCGACGTTACCGTCTCAGTCAAAAAGCGCATGCCTGCGCCGCGCTTAGGCCGCTGCTTGCCCAGTTCGACTTGCATCGCCGCAAGAAACGCGCTGTATGTGCCGATGCGGCTGCCGTGCGTCACCACGCGCGAACGGTCCGGGTCATACAGCCCCAGAATCGCGGCCTGCATCTGCGCATTGCTCTTGCCGCGGCTCGCCGGATGCTCAGGGTTGCCTTCGATTTTCGTCGGGCGGCCCATGTGGCTTTCCACCAGCACGCCGGTGGCGTAGCCGCCGAGGGTGAGCGCCGTTGCGTAATAGAGCGGGCGGCCGGGGACGATCTCTTCCGGCGCGCGCACGTACGGCACGATTTTTTCCACCGGCTTGCTGCAACTGGTGAGCCCGGCCAGCGCCAGCGACGCCCCCATCACTTTCAGGAAATCGCGCCGCCCTTTCGCGTCGCCATTCCATTCCGTGGCGTTCTCTGGAAATTCGCGGTGCAGATACTCGACAAACTCCGGCGTCTCAGCCAGCTCCTCCAGGCTGCGCCAATACAGCGGCCCGCGCTGGTTCGCCAGCTTCTCGCGAATGGCCGCCAAATCCACCGAGTTGTTGCGCGTCGAACTCATCCGCCCTCGAACTCCCGATTCATCTGCGGTTCTGATTCGCGTCTTTAACCCTTCAACCTTTTAACCTTTCACCTTTTTTACCTGTGACATACCGAACAGCTCGTCAGCGCCTGCTCATCACGAATCCTGTATGCCGCCATCAGCGCGCGCCCCAGCTCGGGCTGCGACGTGAATTCGCGCCCCTTCCATCGCACCGGCTGCTCCGCCGACGGCTGCGCATAATTCATGTTGAAGACTTCTTCCTTGGGGCGAACATACAGCTCCGGCTGGCGATGGCACTCGAGGCACCACTCCATGTACAGCGACTGCGTGCGCCACACCAGCGGCATCTGGTCCACCTGCCCATGGCAGGTCTGACAGCCGATGCCCTTGGCCACGTGAATGCTGTGATTGAAAAACGCGAAGTCCGCGAGATCGTGTACTCGCGTCCATTCCAGCGAGCGGTTCTCGCGGAAGCTGGCGCGCACCGGCTCCAGCATCGGCGCATCGCTCCAGATCTGGGAGTGGCAATTCATGCAGGTCTTCGTCGGGGGAATGCCGGCGAAGTTGGTGTCCTCAACGCTGGTGTGGCAGTAGCGGCAATCTATGCCGAGGCCGGCAACGTGATGCTTGTGGCTGAAGGGCACCGGCTGCTCGCGCGCCACATTCACTTCTGTGACGTAGCTGGAGCGCACCATGCCGTCAATAAACCACCCCAGCGCCGCCAGTATGAACACGCCCCCGAGGATGCTCACTCGGGAAATCAAATTCATGCTGCGGTGGAAAATTTGCGCCATGGGCGGAATGGCTATTCTATCCAGCGCCACTTCGCACGCGCAAGTTTGCGCTGCGCTTGCCTCTGTACAACTCTGCGCTCCTCAGCGCCCCTCTGTGTTCATCCTTGGACTTTGGCTTTCGACTGTTGACATTCTGACGGGCGCTTTTTGCCCGCCCTCGCACGCGCCTGCTATGATGGACATTCGCGAAAGGCCAGCATGTCGCATTCTGAGCGCAAAACGACGCATGCGGTAAAGGTGGGCCACGTCACGGTGGGCGGCGGGGCGCCGGTGGTGGTGCAGTCGATGACCAACACCGATACGGCCGATGTTGCCTCGACCACGAAGCAGGTGGCGGAGCTGTGGCGCGCGGGTTCGGAACTGGTGCGCGTCACCGTCAACACGCCCGAAGCCGCCGCCGCGGTGCCGCAAATCAAGCAGCGCTTGCTCGACCAGGGCTGCAACGTGCCGCTGATCGGCGACTTCCACTACAACGGCCACGTGCTGCTCACCAAGTATCCCGAGTGCGCGCGCGCGCTCGACAAGTACCGCATCAATCCCGGCAACGTCGGCGCGGGCAAGCGCCGTGACGAGCAGTTCGCCACCATCTGCAAGATTGCACTGGACCACGGCAAGCCCGTGCGCATCGGAGTGAAAGGCGGCTCGCTCAACCAGCAACTCGTGAATCGCAAAATGCAGCAGAACACCGACCGCGACCTTGGCAGGTCGTCGGAGGAGAT
>JBOGNS010000347.1:0-13282 GCA_050747305.1 Candidatus Acidiferrales bacterium
TCCCAACTTCGAAGAGTTGCGCGCGGAGGCGCAGGAAGAGCGGCCGGCAGTGGTGATCACGGTGCGCGACAGCAGCGGCGCGGTGGTGCGTGAGATTACCGGGCCGGTGGGCCGCGGGATTTATCGCGTCAACTGGGACCTGCGGCACAATCCGCCGGTGGTGCCGGCGGCGCGGCGGCCCGACGGGGACGAAGAGCAAAGGGGCGGAGGCGGCGGGTTCGGCGGCGGCCCGCAGGGCCCGATGGTGGTGCCGGGCGATTTCACTGTGTCGGTGGCCAAGCGGGTGAACGGCGAAGAGACGGCTCTCGGGCAGCCGCAGAAGTTTACGGTGTACGTGCTCGGCTCCTCACCGCTGGCGGCGAAAGACCGGCCGGCGCTGGGCGCGTTCCAGCGTCAAGTGGCGGACTTGCAGCGCGCGGCGCTGGGCACGTCGCGCTACGTGGCGTTCCTGAGCGAGCGCGTGACTACGGTGCAGCGCGCGTTTGGCGTGACGGCGAATGCGCCGCTCTCGCTGCGCAAGGATGCGAAGGCGATTGACGAGCGGCTGGAGAAAATCCAGACCGCGCTCAATGGCGACCGCTTCCTGGCGCGCATGCAGGAGGCGACCGCGCCGGGCATCATGCAGCGCATCCAGTTTGCGGTGATCAACACCACCGGCGACCCCACCGGCGCGCAGCGCGAGCAGTACCGCATCGCAGCGGAACTCTTCCAGCAAACGCATGCCGAGGTGAAAGCGGTCGCGGCGGAATTGCAGAAACTGGAAGACGCGATGGAGAAGGCCGGCGCGCCCGGGCTGCCGGGACGGTTGCCGGAATGGAAGCCGTGACCGGTGATCGGTGGTCAGTGGGCGGTGATCGGGTTGCGTGATTGGCAGGCGCTGCACTCGGTGCAGAAATTGAAATCACCGCAGAGGACGCAGAGGTCGCAGAGTTTGAAGGGGCTGGAAGTCAGGCGCGTTTCAGCGTGGATGGCGGAAACGATTTGGCGCTGGATGCGGCGGCGCGTGCGTATATTTTCTCCAGGGCAGTCTCTGGAGGAGAAAATGTTTGGAGCGATCGTAGTTTACGCGGGCTTGGCGGCGATGCTGGCGGGCGGCGTGTCGCTGATCAAGCCGCTGCGGTTTATCGGAGTGCGCACGCGGAGGCGCGCGCTGGCGGTGGCAGGGGGCGGGCTGGCGCTGGTGGCGGCGGGCATGATGCTGCCGGCAGGCCTGACACGCGCGGCGGGGCGCGAGTCGCTGCTGGATGAGTGGATGCCGGAGTGGCAGTTCAGCGAGCGGCATGCATTGCGCGTACAGGCCGCGCCGGAGCGGGCGTGGCGGGCAATCCGCGAAGTGACGGCGGACGAGATCGCACTGTTCCGCGCGCTGACGTGGATTCGCGACCCGCACTGGCCGGGCACGAGGCGCGAGGGGAACATCATGAACCCCTCGGCCGGGAAACCGATCCTTGACGAGGCGATGGCGGGTGGGTTCCGGTTGCTGGCGGAGTCGCAAACGGCGGACGCGCCGCGCGAAATCGTGCTGGGCACGCTGGTGATGTGGGACGGTGTGACGCGCTTCAGCGAAGAGACCAGCGGCCAGGAGCGCATTCGCCTGCTGCTGGCTACGCAGGGCAATGCGGTGGCGACGATCAACTTTCGGGTGCGCGACGATGGCGGGGGCTGGTGTACGGTCAGCACCGAGACGCGCGTCTTTGCCACCGACGATGCGGCGCGGCGGCGCTTCGCGCGCTATTGGCGCGTGATCTATCCCGGCAGCTCGCTGCTGCGCTACACCTGGCTGCGCGCGATCAAGCGGCGCGCGGAGAGAAACTGAACTTCGATTCAAAAGCAAAACATCAACACGGAGAAACACGGAGGCGCAGAGGAACGCAGAGATCACGGAGACGGCGGAGGCAGCGATGGTCAGTGAAGAGACACTCTACATGACGGTGGCGGAGCTGGGGCCGCAGATTCGCGAGAAGAAAATTAGCCCGGTGGACTTGACCCGAGGCTACCTCGATCGGCTGGAGAAATACGGGCCGAAGCTGGGGGCGGTGGCTACGCTGATGGCGGAGTCTGCGATGGCCGAGGCGCAGAAGGCGGAGGCCGAAATCAGTAAGGGGAATTATCGCGGGCCGCTGCACGGGATTCCGTATGGCGCGAAAGATTTGCTGGCCACGCGCGGGGTGCCCACCACTTGGGGCGCGCCGCCCTTCAAGGATCAAGTGTTCGACTACGATGCGGCGGTGATCCGCAAGCTGCGCGATGCGGGCGCGATTCTGATCGCGAAGCTGGCGATGATCGAGCTGGCGGGCGGCGGCGGGTATAACAGCGCATCGGCGTCGCTGCAAGGGCCGTCGCGGTGCCCCTTTGCCCCAGACTACTGGGCGGGCGGCAGCTCGAGCGGGCCGGGGGCGGCGGTGCCGTCGGCTCTGGTGGCCTTCGCAATTGGCTCGGAGACGCAAGGCTCCATCATCACGCCGTCCGCCTTCAGCGGCGTGAGCGGGCACCGGCCGACGTATGGGCGCGTGAGCCGGTCGGGAGCCATGGCGCTTTCCTGGACCATGGATAAGCTGGGGCCGATGTGCCGGTCGGCGGTGGATTGCGCGCTGGTGCTGGAGGCGATTGCGGGGTTCGACGCGGCGGACCCGTCGTCGGTGGCGGAGAGCGATTACCGCGCGCGCGACAGTTTTGTCGGGCGAATGCTGCGCGCGCCGGCGCGTTTGTTCCAGCGCGGCGACCGGCCGCCGCTGGAAGGAAAAAAGCTGGGCGTGATTCGTCCGGACTTTTCGCGCGGCCCTGACTCATCGGGTCGCGGCGGGAACGAAGAGGTGCAGAAAGCGTTCGAGGCGTCGCTGGAGACGCTGCGCGGGCTGGGCGCGTCGCTGGTGGATGCGGAGATGCCGGATTTGCCGTACGGGCCGGTGTCGAGCGCGACGATTTCCTGCGAAGGCGCGACGATTTTTCGCCCGCTGATCGAAAGCGGCAAGGTGCACGAACTGGTGGATGAGCGACAGAAGGTGGGACTGATTGCGTCGCTTTCCATTCCTGCGGCGGATTATCTGGATGCCTGCCGGGTGCGCGCGCAGATTCAGACGGAAGTGGGGCGCATGTTCGAGGTGTTCGATGCGCTGGTGGCGCCCAGCCGCACGTCGCTGGCGAACCGCGTGGACGTGAACTTCGATGCGCGGGCGCCGCGGCCGGCGGGCGCCGATGCGGAACGTCCGCCGGAACGCAGCGAAGCGGAGCGTCGCGCGGCGGCGGGTCGCGGGAACCGGTCGAATGTGATTGGCTCGACGAACCTGTGCGGCTTGCCGGCGATTTCGGTTCCCTGCGGCTACGCGGCAGATGGCCGGCCGATCGGCGTGCAGTTTGTAGCCGACGCGATGCGCGACGATGTGTGCCTGGATTTCGCCGCCGCGTTTCAATCTGCAACGCAGTTTCACATCAATCGCCCCAGTCTCGCCTGAGGCGGGAAGGCTAATCGCTTTCCAAGGGATATGTTGTAGATCCCCCCGAGTCGGTGATGATCACGCGGTCTTCATGAATCTCGAACATGCGGCCACCAAATTTGTAAGGCGCCTCAGGGAAAGTTCTCTGCAGAAAGCTGCAGAATTTCTGAATCAGCTCGGCGACTCTCTTCTGTCCCGCGCGCGGCGGCCTCAACCAAAGAACCCCGTGGGGCACTTGATGAGGACTGAGGTTGTATCTTGAGAAGTCTTTGTCACCTGTCACGAGCACCCTTGCTTCCATGGTTGCAAGTTTTCGGACAGGAGTGTCTTCCGCTTGTTTGAAGCTTCCAGCCTCCAGATAGAGAAAGTCGAATCCCTTTCTATGTGCCGGAATGCTTCGGACCGCCTTCTGGTTTACATCAGCATCCACGAGGAATCTAATCATCATAGATACGAAGCAATACCGCAACGAAATCCAATCCGGCTTGGATTTTCAATTTATCTAAAGACGGATACCCTTCCTCTAATTGCTCTAAAGACGTTCCCTCTGCAAGCTCCTCGATGATTCGATAGAGCGGCACTCTAGAGCCGCGGAAAACTGGATTCCCATGCATTACGCGGACATCGATTTCCACCGCATCTCTGACATTTTGGGGACAAGTTTGGAGTCTTCGTTCCAAAAAATGAATGCTTGCCCTCGATTGTGCGGGAATACTCTGGCGTTCGCCATTTGTTCTGATGAAGCCGCGCAGACTCTCTTCCAGTGAATGACCAATCGTCGGTATCTGTTTTGAGAACTGCACCTGCTGAGCCTGACCGAAGGGGCTTGATTGGGCAAGCATCTCTGTCGCGTTCATGGATTCTGACCTTTCAAGAACTCAAAGTAGGACTTTTCGAGAATACCAAAGAAAAACATCCGCATGTAATGGTGTCCCTGCTGAATTAGCCCGGGCAGATCTGCCAGCGTGATGGCCCGTTGCGATGTAAACGCCAAGTTCAGACTGTAGGCCTTGACCCGGTTGGCCTCGACTTGAGGTTCAAGCTCTACAACAACAAAACCCTCCGGCTCCTCGAAGAGAAGCAGGCGCGCCCTGCATACGAACTGAACGTGACTTCTGGGGGCATAGCTACTTTCAATCGAAAACAGTCATCGAAATCCTGGCCTTCCGGCAAAGGTAAGTCGTTCTGATATCTCAGGCCGAAGTGCGTGTAACTGTCTAATCCATAGCATTCGACAAAGGTACGGAGGGAATTCAAGAAAGTTTCTTGGAAGAGCGCAAAGCCTGGATAGCTCGTTGTCACAAACCGGAAATAATTGATGCTGATCTCAAGGCGTTCCGCAAGATTCTCGGTAAACAGAGAAAAGTCGGAAAAGTCATAAGTCAGTTTTTCTTTCTCAGGCATGATCGCGGCGGGAAATCTCTCTTTGACAAGGTGATGGAACTTTGCGCGCGCATCCGCAATCTGCAAGGAGTTTCTGAACTGAACGCCGATATGAACTTCCTTCGCTGGAGGCTTCTTAAAAACGAGTTCGGGCTCGCTCATGTCGCTGGCAATCCTAAACCACCAAACCTCGGCAAGTCCAATGGCGACCCGCCCTTCCGATTGTCGCACCAATTGCGAAAGACCACCAAGTTGCTCTGTTCTCGACTACAATTCTTCCGCAGCGTATGGCTGAAGTGCATTTGATTCGCGAGGGCGAGAGTGAGATTTATCTGGCGCACCAGCCGCTGGCGGGGATAGCCGCTGCGGTGTTCGGCGGCGTGTTTGCCGTGATTGGGCGGTTCATCCCGAACACGGTGGGAAGCTGGATTTTCACGGGCGTGGGGCTGCTGTTTGTGGCACTGCGGGTAAAAGTCTGAAACCGCAGATGAACGCAGATAAACACAGATGGAGGAATGGGATTCTAAAGGAGTCGGAGCATGAGTCGAGCGGGGGATGTGGGATTGATGCTGTTGCGCGTGGGAATTGGCGTGATGCTGCTGGCACATCACGGATGGGGGAAGCTGAAGAGCGCGACGGCGTTTGTGCTGAATGGCGCAGAGTGGGGCATGCCGGCGACGGTGGCGAATATCGGGCTGCCATTCCCGGCATTTTTCGCGGTGTGCGCGGCGCTGGCCGAGTCGGTGGGCGCGACGCTGCTGGCGGCGGGATTGTACACGCGGTATGCAGCGGCGGTGGTGGCGTTCAATATGCTGGTGGCGGCGTACTTTCATTCGCGTACGGACTGGCGCGTGGAGTTTGCGCTGCTGTATTTCCTGCCGGCGCTGCTGTTTGTGGTGGTCCCGCCGGGGCGCTTCTCGCTGGATGCGGTGCTGCGCGGCGGCGGGCGCGGCAAGAAGTAGGGTCGTAGAAGGTTCACCGCAGAGGACGCTGAGGATCGCAGAGCAGTGGACTTTATGGAGTGCGGCGGCGAAGCTGCCGCTTTGTTTTCAATACACCGCGACGTCACTGCAGAGCAGGGATTTCGAGAACCGCATCGTCTTCCTTTAAGGAGCGTCTTGACAGCATCAACGTGCGCCGCTCCTCAAAACAAAGCGGCAGCTTCGCTGCCGCACTCCATAAGAAGCCGCCGGATCTACTGCTTTTTTGTCGATTAGCTGCCTGCCAATTCCCTCAGCGACCTCTTTGGTGAAACTCGAGGCGAAAGTGGCGACCTGAAGGTCGCCGCTACAAGCAACCTGGGCGACGTGGCGGTGTTCTTATCGAAGGGAGTGAGGAGGTGGTTTTGCGACGGCAAAAGGGAAACAGGCGAGTTGCAATGCCCGCCCTACTGACGGCGGGTCTGGTGCTGGGTCTGGTCCCAGGAGAGCTCACGCGCGTGCGCGCCCAGGAGAGGGAAGCGCAGATCCGCGTGACGACGAATCTGACGCTGGTGGAAGCCACGGTAAAGGACAAGCGCGGGACAGTGCTGGACGGACTGACCAAAGACGACTTCCGCGTTTTTGAAGATGGCGCGGAGCAGAAGATTGTGCACTTCAGCCGCGATGAGATTCCTCTGGCGGTGGCTATGGTGCTGGACCTGAGCGGGTCGATCGAGGAATTCCTGGGGCCGCTGCGGTATGCGTCCATGTCGTCGCTGAAGGCGCTGAAGAAAGAAGACAAAGTGGCGCTGTTTACGTTCACCAGCGATGTGGAATTGCGCGTGGACCTGACCCACGACAAGCTGGCGGTGAGCGATGAGTTTGAATCGCTGAGCGCGGGCGGCGGCACGAATATCAATGATGCCGTGTATCTGGCGGCGGAGTATCTGAAGGAGCAGGCGCCGGCGGCGCGCCGCGTGATTATTCTGGTGAGCGACAACAAGCCCACCGATCCGGGCGGCATGCCCGCATCAGAAGTAACGCGCGCGGTGCTGGAAGCGGACGCGGCGGTGTATGGCACGAAAATCCCCGGACGCAACCCGGTGCAACTGGGCGCTCGCTTCGGAGGCGGGCTGGTGGACGTGGAGAAACTGACGGAAGAAACCGGCGGCGAAGTGTTCGACGTGAAGAAGGAAGGCTCGATGTACGTGACGCTGCGCAAAGTGATCGAGCGGCTGAAGACGCGCTACACCATCGGCTACGTGCCGCCGAATCCCGGCGACGGCCAGTTTCACAAGCTGGATGTGGAGCTGAAGTCGGCGCAGGGGGCGAAGGGCGATTACACCATTGTGTCGAAGAAGGGCTACTACGCGACACGACAGAACGCGGCGAGCAGGTAAAAAGGCAAAGGTAAAAGGCAAAAGTAAAAAGGCAAAAGTAAAAAGGCAAAAGTAAGAGCCACTCTGTGTGATTTGCCCTTCCAAGCTGTGTGCGTGAACGCCAAAGGTACAGGCAAAAGGCAAAAGTAAAGGCCCGCTCTATGTGGTTCTACTTTTGCCTTTTGTTTTTGCGTATTGCCCTTCTAAGATGAATGCGTGAACGCCAAAAGGTACGGGCAAGGAAGCAAAGGGCGAGAGGCAAGCGGTACTGGCAAGAGTAGAAACTTCTGCGATTTTTACTTTTGCCTTTTTACTTTTACCTTTTGCCTTTCTAAGATGAGTGTGTGAGCGCAAAAACGTACGACGTGGCGAATCGTCGGCGCGGGAATCATTGACGAAGCGGGCGCGAAGGCCAAAGGCAAGAGTAGAAACCCTGTGCGGTTTTTACTTTTGCCTTTTTACTTTTACCTTTTGCCTTTCTAACATGAGTGCGTGAGCGCAAGAACGTACGACGTGGCGATTGTCGGCGCGGGGATTATCGGCGGCGCGATTGCGTGGGAGCTGGCACGCGCGGGGCTGCGCGTGGTGCTGCTGGATAGGCAGCAGGCGGGGATGGAAGCGTCGTGGGCCGCGGCGGGCATGCTGGCGCCGGGAGCGGAGACGCCGGACTCGGTCCCGGTGGCGCCGCTGGGCCGCGCGAGCCTGGCGTTGTATCCAGAGTTTGTCGCGGGCATCGAGGCGGACAGCGGCGCCAACGTAGAGTTCGAGCCGGGCGACGCACTGCAAGTTTTCTTCGATGAAGCGGCGGAACGCGAGAGCGAAGCATTTCTTGCACTGCATCGCGAGTTCGGCATGCGCGGCGAGGTGATCGCGCCGGATCTGGCGCGCACACTCGAGCCGGAGTTAAGCCGGCAAGCGCGCGTGGCGGTGCTGTGCGAAGACGAAGCGCGCGTGAACGGGCGCGCGCTCACCGCGGCGGTGCTGGAGGCGGCGCAGAGGCGCGGGGCGGAGTTGCGTGCCGGCTCGGCGGTTACGTCGCTGGAAATCGCGCAGGGCCGCGTGACCGGAGTGCACACGGCGAGTGGCGCAATCAGTGCCGGGCGCGTGGTGATTGCGGCGGGTTGCTGGTCGGGCGGCCTCGAGCAGGTGGCGCCGTATGCGCCGACGCGGCCGGTGCGCGGGCAGATGGTGGCTTTGCGGTCGGAGCGAGTGTCGCTGCGGCATGTGTTGCGGTCGCACAGCGGCTACATCGTGCCGCGCGCGGATGGGCGGCTGGTGTGCGGCAGCACGGCGGAGCCGGAAGCGGGCTTCGAGAAGCGCGTGACGCCGGAAGGGCAGCAGCACATTCTGGCAGCCGCCACAGAACTCGTGCCCGCGCTGAGCCACGCGGCCGTGGTGGAAACGTGGTCGGGGCTGCGGCCGGATACGCCGGATCACTTGCCGTCGCTTGGCCCGACGCACGTGGAGGGCTTGCTGATGGCCACGGGGCACTACCGCAATGGGCTGCTGTTGGCGCCGATTACGGCTCGGCTGATGCACGAATGGATCATCGAAGGGCGAGCGGCTTCATTCGCGGCGGAGCCGTTTAGCCCTCTGCGTTTCGCAGGCGGATGAGGCCGCTCCCCCAATGGCGTTCGCCTTACATTCGCTTGACAAGCGCCGCGCGTTCCTGTAATTTCTGTTTAGACTGAAACAACGGAAGGCGGCGATGAAACTCACACCTACCCAACAGAAATTCATCCTGCACTGGGGCGAAATGGGCACCCGCTGGGGCATCAACCGCACCGTAGCGCAAATCCATGCGCTGCTCTACCTTTCCGCCGAGCCGGTGAACGCCGAAGAGATCGCCAAGACGCTGGCGGTGGCGCGCTCGAATGTTTCCACCAGCCTGCGCGAACTGCAAAGTTGGGGCATCGTAAAAGTGGTGCACGTGCTGGGCGATCGGCGCGACCATTTCGAGTGCATGAAAGACGTGTGGGAGATGTTCCGCATCGTGATCGAGGAACGCAAGCGGCGCGAAGTGGACCCCACGCTGGCCATGCTGCGCACCAGCGTGGCGGAGCTGGAACATTCCGGCTCGGGCGACACTTACACGCGGGAGCGGTTGCGCGAGATGCTGGATTTCTTTGAGACCATGACGTCGTTCTACGGCGAGATTGACCGGCTGCCGCGCGGCACCCTGCGGCAAGCGGCCAAGCTGCGCGGGAAGGTGCGCAAGGTGCTGGGGTTCCCGGCGGCGGGATAGCGCGGCGCAAGGGCGCAAAATTTTTTGTGAGGCGATTTCAGTGATTACAGAAATGACGGTAAGGACTACAACCCGGTTGCGCGGCTGGGTCTTCTACGACGCCAACTGCGAGTTCTGCACCGCCACCGCGAACCGCTTCCGCCATACGCTGGCGCGCCGGGGCTTTCGTCTGGTGCCGTCGGGCTTGTGGCCGGAGTTGCGATTGCTCACGGTGGATGGCCACACCTTCGGCGGCGCCGACGCGGTGCTTGATCTGGCACGGCGCATCTGGTGGGCGCGGCCGATGTGGGCGCTGGCGCAACTGCCGGGAATGCGTCGGCTGGCGCGTCGCGTTTATCGGCAGATTGCGGCGCATCGTTACTGCATCGCGGGGGAGTGCGCGCTGCCGCCGCACGGGCAGGCCCGCGCGTTGCGCAAGGAGGCGCGATGAATCCGCTGACGGCTTCGCCGTGGCATCCGCTGGTGCCGTGGATTTGGGCGGCCGGCGTGGTGCATCTGGCGATTGTGGCGGCGAATTTCGCGTTGCCGCGGCGCCTGCACGTGCGCGAGAACGCGGCGCGCCTCTCGCCGATTCTGCGCCAAGTGCTCTACGTGCACTGGCTGTACATCGTGATCGTCCTGCTCATCTTTGCCGCACTGTGCCTGCTGTTCGCGCCGGAGCTGGCCGGCGCGTCGCTGTTGGGGCGCTTCCTGAGCGGCGCCATCGCCGCCTTCTGGCTGCTGCGCATCCCGCTGCAACTTTTCTATTACGACCGCGAGACGCGCCGGCAGAATCGCGCCCTTGACGGGCTGTATCTGGCGGCGCTGCTTTTTCTCGCCGGCGTATTCAGCGCCGCCGCACTGGGGACAGGCCGATGAACGCGCGCGCGCAACGCGCCTGGCTGCTGTTGAGCGCCGCGCTTGGCGCAGGCGCTTGGCTTGGAGTGGCGTTGCTCGCGCATCGCTTTGCGTTGGACGCGGGCATCTTCGAGGTGATGTTCCTTCTCGCGCCGCTGGTGGCGACGCCGCTGGCGCTGGCGCTGCTCGCACGCAGTTATACATCGCGGATTCCGATGGCATTTGCACTGGCTTGTGCAATACAGCCGGTGGCGGCGTGTGGCCTTGTACTTTCGTTTTTCCTCGCAGCCGGCGCGCCGGCTGGAATCCTGACGCTGCCGTGGCTGGCGGTTTGCGCGTTGGTCGCGCTGACCGGGCTGGCCGGCTTGCGGCGTCTGCGACCGTTCACGACCGGTGCGCTGGCTGCCCACACGGGAATGATGTATCTGGCCGTTGGCGCCGCCGCGCTGACGCTTTCACGCAGCGGCATAAAGGCGCTGGGAATCGAAGAGCCGATCGTGCTGCTCACGGCAGTGCACTTCCACTTCACCGGATTCGCGGCGGCGGTTTTGCTTTCCGCGCTGGGCGACACTCTCGCGCGAAGCCCGCTCGCGGCACATCACGCTCGCGCGGCCGCCATCTCGGCGATTGGGCTGATCGCGGCCACGCCACTGCTGGCGCTTGGCTGGCTGCTGGATTCTGCGGCGTGGAAGTTGATGTGCGTCCTGATGCTGGTAGCGAGCCTCGCTTTGCTGGCGGCGCTCGCGTTCCGGTTGGCGATGCGTCGCGGCCCCGCACTGCCGCGCCTGCTGCTGTCGGTTTCTGCGGCGTCGGTGCTGTTTGGCATGGTGCTGGCGGGACTTTACGGCGCAGGGGAATTCGCCGGCCATTCGCTGATCGGCTTGCAGGAGATGGCGCGGTGGCACGGCGTGGCCAACGGAATCGGTTTCGCGATTTGCGGATTGCTCGCTTTCAATCTTGAAGCGAGTGCCTGAGCAAGGAGGCGGAAGATGCTGCCGGTAATGGAAGGAGTGATTGCGCGGAGGATTCTGCTGAACTGGTGGGTGGAGCCGGAGGCGGCGCGGCGGCTGGTGCCAGCGCCATTCGAGCCTGCGCTGGTAAACGGCTTTGCGGTGGCGGGCATTTGTCTGCTGCGGCTGGAGCAGTTGCGTCCGGCGGGGACGCCGGCGGCGCTGGGCATCACCACGGAAAGCTACGCGCACCGCATCGCCGTGCGCTATCCGGCGAGTGATGGCTGGCGCGACGGCGTGTACATCTGGCGACGGGATACCGACAGTTTTTTCACGCGGCTGCTCGGCGGGCGATTGTTTCCCGGTGTACACGGCGACGCGGAATTTCAGGTGGACGAAGGCGAAGGCGCGCTGGCGATGAACGTATTTTCGCAGGAAGGCGGCGGGGATGTGAGCTTCCGCGCGCTGACCGAAGCACAATGGAGTTGGTCGCTGCTGTTCCCGCGCTTTACCGACGTGTGCAGTTTCT
Organism: Candidatus Acidiferrales bacterium; assembly: GCA_050747305.1. GTDB lineage: Bacteria > Acidobacteriota > Terriglobia > Acidiferrales > UBA7541 > JBOGNS01. The sequence goes on from JBOGNS010000347.1 coordinate 11,678, forward strand.
TCGAGCGTGGCAGCCGCGGCTTTTCCTGCCGGCTCGATGGGCAAGGTGTAGAAGGAATGGAAATGCGCACCACACACTGGCAAATGAGCCCGCTGGCGGTGCAAGACGTCCGCGCGGCGTTCTTCGAGGACCGCGAGCGCTTCCCGCGCGGCTCCTGCGGCTTCGATTCTGCGGCGATCATGCGCGGCATTCCGCACTCGTGGCATGAAATCAGCGAAGTGCCGGAGCTAGCGGTGGCCGGAGCGAGGTAGGTCAGCGCTACGTTGTGGGCCGGGTGCGGCGGGTGAATCGTCGGGAGGGCGGTCACCCAATTCGGAGGAGTCGCCTTCGAAGCGCTTGTCTTGCTGCAGCACGTATTCGACTTTGCGATTTGGCTCGATGATGCCCTGCACGGACATGAGCGCGTTGCCCACCGGCGAGCCGCGGCGCGCTTCTTCCTCGAATTCCTCTTCGGTCATTTCCGCATAGCGGCTCTTGCCCATGGCGGCGTGCAGGATTCCGGCCAGGGCGAGGATCAACACGGCCGCGATTACGACGTACTCCATGTTCTGCCTATTCTACAGAGAAATGCCACAATCGCCGAGTCCTCCCTTCTCGGCGAAAGCTTCCGCCTACGCCGATTTTCTAATTTCGATTTTCGAGTTTTTTTTCGATAGCAGCCATCGCCTGATCCGGGAAACAAAAACCCAAAAACACCGCCTTTCTTGTTAAGATAAAACGGCTGGGCTGTATCCCGCCAAGGGAGCGGCACCGGAGGACAACATGAGCGTTACTCCCCATGCGGGCAACGGGAAAATTACCGTGCCCGACATCCTCAATCGCAAATCGCAGGGCACCGCCAATCCCAAAATTACTTGCCTGACGGCCTACGACTATCCCACCGCGCGCCTCGCCGACGAGGCCGGCGTTGATATGCTGCTGGTGGGCGATTCGCTGGGCATGGTAGTGCTGGGCTACGAAAATACGCTGCCCGTGACCATCGAGGAGATGCTGCACCACACGCGCGCGGTGCGTCGCGGCACGCGGCGGGCGCTGTTGATTGCGGATATGCCGTACGGCAGCTTCCACACCGGCATTGCCGAGTCGGTGCGCAACGCGGTGCGCTTTGTGAAAGAAGCCGGGGCGGAAGCGGTGAAAATCGAAGGCGGCGAAAAGCGGCTGGAGTTGATTCACCGGCTGGTGGAAGCGGAGATTCCCGTGATGGGCCACGTGGGTCTGACGCCGCAATCGTTGCACGCGCTGGGCGGTTTCAAAGTGCAAGGGAAAACGGCGGAAGCGGCCGAGCAACTGCTGCGCGACGCGCGCGCGGTGGAAGCGGCGGGCGCATTCTCGATTGTGCTGGAAGCGGTGCCGCGCGAGCTGGCGGCGCAGGTCACGCACGAATTGCGCATTCCGACGATCGGCATCGGCGCGGGGCCGGAGTGCGACGGGCAAGTGCTGGTGATTCACGACATGCTGGGGCTGCACCTCGGTCGGCCGCCGAAATTTGCGCGGCGCTACGCGAACCTGGGCGAGACGATTGCGCAGGCCGTGGCGCAGTACTGCGACGACGTGCGCAGCGGGCGCTTCCCTTCCGACGAAGAGTCGTATCACGTGGCGGGCAGC
>JBOGNS010000348.1:0-11523 GCA_050747305.1 Candidatus Acidiferrales bacterium
AGGCGCAGCGGCGGCCGCGGCGGCTGGAGGCGCAGCCGCTGGCGGAAGCCACGGAATGGCTGAAGGGCTACCGCGAGTTCTGGGAGGCAAGCTTCCAGCGGCTGGATGCGCTGCTCGAGGAAATGAAGGCCAAAGAGAAAAAATCCAAGAGGAAAAGGAGATGACCGATGACCGAAGCAGGAACGAAGGGAGCACCTATCAAGTACACGTTGCAAGTCACGACGCCGACGGAGCGGGAGATTGTGATGACGCGGGTTTTCGACGCGCCGCGGTGGCTGGTGTTCGACGCGCATACCCAGTGCGAGTTACTCAAGCGCTGGCACTTTGGGCCGGAGGGCTGGTCGCTGGCGGTCTGCGAGATGGATCTGCGGGTGGGCGGGAAGTATCGCCACGCGTGGCGCCACGCCCACAAGAAGGAAATCGGAACGGGCGGCGTGTACCGCGAGATCGTGGCACCCGAGCGGCTGGTCACCACCGAGAAGTTCGACGGGTATGCGGAGGAGGCGGTGAACACGCTGGCGCTGGTGGAGAGCGGCGGAAAGACCACGCTCACGCTGACGATGCTGTTCGAGACGCGTGAATCCCGCGACATGGTGCTCAAGACGGGCATGGAGCAGGGTGTGGCGCAGGGCTTCGACCGGCTGGACACGGTGTTGGAGTCGCTGCGCACGTAACAAGCGCGGCAGCCCAATCAAGAAGACGCACGGACCAACTGAAAAAGGAGAGGACCGATGACAGAAGCAGGGACGAAGGGGCACCGATCAGGAACATGCTGCAAGTCACGACGCCGACGGAGCGCGAGATTGTGATGACGCGCACTTTCGATGCGCCGCGCTCGCTGGTGTGGGACGCGATGACCAAGCCGGAACTGCTGAAGCGATGGCTCAGCGGGCCGCCGGGCTGGTCGCTGGCGGAATGCGAGGATGACCGCCGAGTGGGCGGCGCATTCCGCTGGGTGTGGCGCGGCCCGGACGGCGCGGAGATGGCGATGCGCGGGGTCAACCGCGAGATTGTGCCGCCGGAGCGCGCGGTGCGTACGGAAACGTTCGAGTTTGGCTGCGTGCCGCAGAGTGGCGAGCAACTAGCGACGCTGGTGCTGGCCGAGCAGGGCCGGAGGACGGCACTCACGCTCACACTGCTGTATCCGTCTAAGGAAGCGCGCGACGCGACGCTCGCGTCGGGCATGGAGCACGGCGTGGGTGCGGGCTACGACCGGCTGGATGAGGTGCTGGTGTCGCTGGGCGCGTAGCGGCGGTAGAGTGTCGGCCATGCCAGGCACGGCGGCGACACCGAAGGAAAAAAACATGCCATCCACACGAAAGCCCGCGCTGAAGAGCGCGCAGGGGCGGGCGCGAAAAACTGCGCCCGCCAAGGCGCCCGCAAACGGAACGCGGCGACCGCTCGACGGGCAGGTTCGGGAAGCCCTTTCCTCGCTGAAGCGGATGAGCACGCCACGCGACCGCGAGAACCTGAAGCGCTTCGGCATCACCGCAAGCAAGGCGTTTGGGGTGTCGATGGCCAACATGCAAGCGCTGGCGAAGCGCCTGGGACGCAACCATGAGCTGGCCGCCGCGCTGTGGGACACGGGCTGGTATGAGGCGCGGATGTTGACCTCGTTTGTGGATGAGCCGGCGCGGGTGACGGCTGGGCAGATGGATCGCTGGTGCCGCGACTTCGACAACTGGGCGATCTGTGACACGCTGTGCTTTCACCTCTTTGACCGGACGCCGTTTGCGTGGGAGAAGGCGCGGGAATGGGCGGGCGCACGCGGGGAGTTCGTCAAGCGCAGCGCATTCGCGCTGATGGCGTCATTGGCCGGGCACGACAAGGCCGCGTCGGACGCGCAGTTTGTGGCGTTGCTGCCACTGATCGAGCAGGGCGCGGATGACGAGCGTAATTTCGTCAAGAAGGGTGTGAGCTGGGCGCTGCGCATGGTGGGGCGGCGCAACGTTGCGCTGCATGCGGCGGCGCTGGCAGTGGCGGAGCGCCTGGCGCGCTCGGAGGAAGCGGCGTGCCGATGGGTGGGCAAGGATGCGGTGCGCGAGTTGGCGAGCGCGAAGGTGCGGGCGCGGCTGGCTGTAAGGTAAGGAGCGAAGGACGGGACGATGCATCACGCCGTTTTTTTTGGTATTCGATGGGCCAGTGACGCAAAGGCTGGAGCAAGGCAAAGCGGGGCGGATGGGCCGGCGCGACACGCTGCTTCGGCGCCGATCTTGAGAGGATAAAGGAGCTCGTATGACGGTTCAGGCGGCAACCACGAGTACGCAACCGCGCCGGCTGGGACGAAGCGTCGGCGCAGTGCTGCTGGGGCTGGTTGCGGTAGTGGCTCTTTCGCTGGGCACGGACCAAGTGCTGCATTGGCTCGAGGTGTATCCGCCGTGGGGCCAGCCGATGCGGGAGACGGGCGACAACCTGCTGGCGCTGGCTTATCGCTGCGTTTACGCGGTGATTGGAAGTTACATTGCCGCGCGACTGGCGCCGCGCAATGCGATGCGTCACGCATTGATTTTAGGGGTTGTGGGCTTTGTGCTGAGCCTGGCTGGGGCGATCGCCACGATTCCGATGGAGCTGGGCCCGGCGTGGTACCCGATCTCGCTGGTGGTGACTGCCTTGCCGTGTGCCTGGCTGGGCGGAGTGCTGCACCGCACGTGGCACGCCGAGGAATAGCAGACCGCGGTTGTCGATTTTTGCCTTCGCCAAACGACCATAGGGTGTGGGAGGTTCGGCGCCGCGCATCGCGGTCGAGCGCTGCGAATTCGGGAGGAGAACATGAGATATGTGGTCCTGGGGTACTACGACGAGAAAAAGTGGGAGGGGATGTCGGAGGGTGAGCAGAAAGCCCTGATGGAGGAGGGCTTTGCCTACGGTGATGTGCTGCGCAACAACGGGCACTACGTGGGCGGGGAGGCGCTGCAAAGCGCGCGCAACGCGGCCACGCTGCGATGGCAGAATGGCAAGGTGAGTGTAACCGATGGCCCGTACGCCGAAACCAAGGAGCAGTTGGCGGGAATCTTGCTGCTGGAAGCCACGGACCTGAACCACGCGATTCAGTTGATGTCGCAGCACCCCGGGGTGCGCGGCGGCCCGTTCGAGATTCGGGCGGCGGACGAGGCCGTCAGGGAAGCGTTCGAGGCGCGGGGCCAGGCAGCGAAGGCGTAGCAGGCGGGGGCGTTGGTCGTAAAAGGAGCGACGGGCCGGCAGATGGGGGCAGGCAAGGGGGGCCTGCCCCTACGAGAGGATGGAGCGACAATCATGAAATATATGCTGCTGGTTTACTCGGATGAGAAGGCGTGGGGCGATGGGGAGCGGGAAAGCTGTTACCAGGAGTCGGCGCAGTTGGCGCATCAGCTTAAGGCCGACGGTCAATATCGCGCAGCCAGCCCGCTGCAAGATGTCGCGACGGCAACCAGCGTGCGCGTGCGCGATGGCAAGCGGCTGGTGACCGACGGGCCGTTTGCGGAAACGCGCGAGCAGCTCGGCGGTTACTACCTGATTGAGGCCAAGGACCTGGATGAGGCGATCGGCATTGCCGGGCGGATTCCGGCGGCGCGCAAGGGCACGGTGGAAATCCGGCCGGTGCTGGAGATTGAAGGGCTGCCGGGGAGTGCGTGGTAGTTGACGTTCGCCAGGTGCGGGAGGAACACGGATTCCAGATTCCAAATTTCCAAATTCGGGATTCAAAGTTGGCCCTGTTGACATCCTTAACGAATGGCGTGATCGCAGATCTGAAATTTGAGATTTCAAAGGCAAACATGGACGCAGAGGTCACAGAGGCGCAGAGGACGCAGAGGAAGTCAACAAAGGCAGTCAAAATTCAAGGGAAGAACAGGCGAGTCAAAATTCCGAGGGACAGCCAGAAGTGATTTGAGGAAGGAGTTTCGGTTCAAGTGGTGGCAACGAGGAAGATTCGGAGAAAGGAAAAGGAGAACGAATATGGCGACGAAACCGACGCATGAGCAAGCGCAACTTCATTTGCAGGTGTATGACCTGCGGCGCGAGGCGCGGCTGCGCCAGGCGCGCGATTGGTTTTTCAAGAACTACATCATCGAGAATTTGGACGATGCGATGCGCATCGCGGCGCCGGGCACGGAAGCGGGCGCGTTCGCGGGCATGGTGGTGAGCTACTGGGAGCAAGCGTGCGCGCTGCTGAATTACGGTCTTCTGCACGAAGGCCTCTTCTTCGAGACCAGCGGCGAGTTTTTCGCAGTCTGGGGGCTGGTGAAGCCCATGGTGCCGGAGGCGCGTGAGCGTTTTGCGGACAAGCACTTCCTCGCGCACCTGGAGAAAGTGGCGCAGCGCTACGAAGCGTGGTCGGAGCGCCGCTCGCCCGGTCACGTAGCCGCCATGCGGCAATTCATGCAGCAGATGCGGGCGAAGTCTGCCGCATCCGCGAAAGCCTGAGCCGGGAATGTCGATTTGGGGCCCCGCCAAACGACTATCGGGTGTGAAGGGTCAAATCGCGCAAAGCGCAACCTAAGGAGAGAGCATGCGATTCCTGAGTATTTACAAATCGGTGGAGAAGGGTCCGCCCACAGAAGAAGAGATGGCCACGATGGGCAAGTTGATTGAGGAGGGAATGAAGGCCGGCTACCTGCTGGCGGTCGAGGGCTGCCTACCCAGCGCCAGAGGCGCGCGCGTGCGGCTCGCCAATGAAAAGCTGAGCGTGACGGATGGACCCTTCACTGAATCGAAGGAATTGATCGGCGGACTGGCTATCCTGCAAGCGAACTCGAAGCAAGAAGCTATCGAGTTGGCGAAGCAATTCCTGCACGTGGCCGGGGATGGGGAGTGCGAGCTTCGCGAGCTATACGATGCGGAGCAGGATACGCGGGCCGAGGGTGCGGCAGGATCGTAGCCGGGGTTGCGCCTAGCCGTGGTTGAAGCGCAACGCGGCGCCAGAGTGTCCGGAGCGTTCAGAGTGGTGGGATCATGGAGAAAACGAACGTCACTGCGGAACCAGAAAACGACTTGCCGGCGGGGCTGGCGAAGCCTGCGCTCCGCGCGCTGGCCGCCGCCGGGTACACGCGGCTCGAGCAGTTTGCGAAGGTGAGTGAGGAACAAGTGATGGAGTTGCACGGCGTGGGGCCTGAAGCTGTGGGTTTGCTTCGTCGCGCGCTGGCCGCGAAAGGGCTTTCGTTTAGCAGGACAAATGGATGCGGCGGAGCTCCGTGCGGAGATGAGCAACGGGCACGGGGTCGATCGGGGCGAACAACGCACTGGCTGGACATTATCTAGTCAGCGCGAACGGAATTTAGTCGGCGCTAACCGACGCCATGCGACATAAACGCGGACAGAGCATCAAAAGGAGGACGAAGGGATGTAGCGCCGGCCTTTAGGCCGGGATTCGCGGCGATTCGGCCGCACGTCGCATGCTGAAAATATTCTTGGGGAGTGTTGCAAAGGAGAGACGAGACATGAGCGGAGTACGAGTGCTGGTGGGGACGCGCAAGGGCGCTTTCATTCTGACGGCGGACGGGAAGCGGCAAAAGTGGGAGGTGAGCGGGCCGCACTTTGCGGGCTGGGAGATTTATCACATGAAAGGGTCGCCGGCGGATGCGAACCGGATTTATGCGTCGCAGACCAGCGGCTGGTTCGGGCAGATCATTCAGCGCTCGGATGACGGCGGCAAAACGTGGCACCAGCCAGGGACGCCGCCGGGCGAGCCGACGACCATGCCGGACGGCACGCCGAAGGGCGAGAGCAACAAGTTTGCGTACGACACGTCGGCGGAAACCGGCAAGCCGCTGACCACGCATCAGTGGTACGACGGCACGCAGCATCCGTGGGAGTTCAAGCGGGTGTGGCATCTGGAACCGTCGTTGACGGATGCGGAGACGGTGTACGCCGGCGTGGAAGATGCGGCCATCTTCCGCTCGAGTGATGGCGGCAAGAGCTGGCAGGAACTCGCCGGGCTGCGCGGGCACGGCACGGGGCCGCGCTGGCAGCCGGGCGCGGGCGGGATGTGCCTGCACACGATTCTTCTCGATCGCAGCAATCCCGGCCGGATGTTCATCGCGATTTCCGCGGCAGGGGCATTCCGCAGCGACGATGCGGGGAAAACGTGGCGACCGATTAACCAAGGGCTACGGTCCGAATACATCCCGGAGCCGACGGCGGAGGTGGGCCACTGCGTACACCGCATCGCAATGCACCCGTCGCGGCCGAACGTGCTCTTCATGCAAAAGCACTGGGACGTGATGCGCAGCGACGATGCCGGGGAAAAGTGGCGCGAAGTGAGCGGGAATTTGCCGACGGATTTTGGGTTCCCGATTGACGTGCACGCCCACGAGCCGGAAACGATTTACGTGGCGCCGATCAAGAGCGATTCGGAACACTACCCGCCGGAGGGGAAGCTGCGCGTGTATCGCAGCCGCGCGGGCGGCAACGAGTGGGAGGCGCTGACGAACGGCTTGCCGCAGCGCGATTGCTATGTGAACGTCCTGCGCGACGCGATGGCGGTGGATTCGCTCGACAAATGCGGCATCTACTTCGGCACCACGGGCGGGCAAGTGTATGGGTCGGCGGATGCGGGAGATAGTTGGGCGCCCATTGTGCGCGACCTGCCGGCCGTGCTCTCGGTGGAAGTACAGACATTGCCATGATCCGGGTGATACTGCCGGCGCATTTGCGGAACTTGGCGCGTGTAGACGGCGAAGTGCAGCTCGAGGTGCAGGGCCAAGCCACGCAGCGCTCGGTGCTGGATGCGCTGGAGGCGCGCTACCCCATGCTGCGCGGGACGATTCGCGACCATGCGTTGCAGCAACGGCGGCCGTTTCTGCGGTTTTTCGCCTGCGAGGAGGACTTGTCGCACGAATCGCCGGATGCGCCGCTGCCGGAGGCGGTCAGCACGGGAGCGGAGCCGCTGTTGATTATTGGGGCGATTGCCGGCGGCTAGCACAGGCTTTCAGCCAGTGCGCTTGCCTTCGCAGTCACGCGCGCGGCCTTCCTTGCGGGGAGCGGACGTGCCTAGCCGCGAGCAGACCGTCGTGATGGACCAAGATGCGCACAGGCTGGAAGCCTGTGCTCCAGGGCCGGCCTAAAGGCCGGCGCTACATCGGGGTGGGGGGAATAGGCACATGCTCAAACCGGATTTGTTCCTGCAAGATTTGCGCATTGCCGTACGCTCGCTTGCGCGCACCAAAGGGCTGACGCTGGCCGTGGTGCTTACACTCGCGCTGGGCATCGGGGCCAACGCGGCCATGTTCAGCGTGGTGCGCGGCGTGCTGCTGAAGCCGCTGGTCAATCGCGACGAAGACCGTCTGATCTATATCCGCCAGAGCGCCCGCGGCATCGGCACCGACAACACTACCTTCTCCGTGCCGGAAATTGAGGACCTGCGCGCGCGCGTCACCACGATCAGCTCGTTCGGCGACTTCTCTACCATCGACTTCACTCTCGTTGGTTTGGGCGAGCCGCGCGAGGTGCGCGCAGGCGTTGTAGGCGGCTCGTACTTTGAAGTGATGGGACTACGCCCCGTGCTCGGCCGCCTGCTCGATATGCGCGACGACGGCCCCAAGGCCGCCGGCGCGCTGGTGCTTACTCACCGCTTCTGGACTACGGCGCTCGCCAGCGACCCCGGCGTGCTCGGCAAAACCGTGCGGCTCGGCGAGCGCTCGGCCACCATTATCGGCGTGCTCGAACCTTCCGTGCCTTATCCCGCGGAGACGGAAATCATCGCCAACGTAGTCACCAGCCCGCATCATCTCTCAGCCACCATGGTCACCGGGCGCTGGCATCGCATGACGGAGTTGTTCGGCCGGCTGGCCCCCGGCGTAGACCTGAAAGCCGCGCGCGCGGATTTGCGCGCCGCATATGGGTCGATGCTGAAGCAGTATCCGGAGGCTTATTCGCCTACGGCCGACTTCCGGATTGATGCTGTGCTCCTTCGCGATCAGATCACCGCGCGCGCGCGCACTGTATTGTGGGTGCTGCTGGCTGCTTCGGGACTGGTTTTCATTATCGCGTGCTCGAACGTGGCCAACCTGATCCTGGCGCGCACGGTGCGGCGCGAGAGCGAGCTGGCGATTCGCGCCGCGCTCGGCGCCAGCGCCATAGCCTTGCGGCGGACGCTGCTGGCGGAAAGCCTGCTGTTGTGCACAGCCGGCGCGACGCTCGGCGTGCTGAGCGCGCAACCCATGATGGGCATCCTCGCGCGCTACGCCGCGCGCTTTTCCGTGCGCGCGCTCGATCTCACCGTGGATGCCAGCATGCTCTGGGTGGGTGCGGCGCTGGCGGTGGTTTCCGCGGTGTTACTGGCGTTTGTGCCGCGCCTGCCGTCAGCGGACAGCTCGCATGGGCACGGCCTCACCAGCGGCACCACACGTATTACCGGCGCGAACCGGCGGCTGCGGGTGTTTGCCGTGACGCAGGTTGCCGCCTCCTTCGTGCTGCTGGCCGGCGCCAGCATGCTGCTCAACACGCTGCTGGCGCTGCAAGCCGCGCAAACCGGCTTCGACACCCGTCGCGTGCTTGCCCTCAACGTGCCCGTCATGACCTATGGGCGCACGCCGGAACAGGTGATCGGATTCTACAAAGAAACCATGCGCCGCATCAGCGAATTGCCGGGAGTGAACCGCGCCGCCGTGGGCACGGTGGTGCCGTGGCGCGACGCAGGCACCTTTGGTCCCGGCTTCGAATTTTCCGCGCAGGGCTACGTGCGCGCGCCGGGTGAGGAAGACCCGCGCGGGCGGTTCCGCACCGTCTCGCCCGGTTTTTTCGCGGCCTTGGGAGTGCCGCTGCTTGCTGGGCGCGACTTCAACGATTCTGACCGTCTCAGCAGTGAGCCCGTGGTGATCATCAGCCAGAGCGTGGCGCAACGCATGTTCCCCACGCAGGAGGCGGTGAATCGCTACATGATGTGGACCGACCCGGTGATGAAGTTCGTTGATGTGAGCACCGGCCCACGCCGCATCGTCGGCGTAGTGGCCGACGTGGACGACGAAAACGTGGTGCCCGGGCCCGCCATGACCGTCTATCATCCCTTCGAGCAAATGAACCTGTGGGTCGGCCGGCTTTTCGTGCACACCAACGGTGATCCCTACGCGCTGGTCACGCCGATCACACGCATCGTGCGCGAGCTTTCCGTGGATCAACCGGTGGAACGCGCCGCCACGCTGGAAGACATCCGCGCGGAAGTGCTTACGCCGGACCGGCTGAACACGCTGGTGTTTGGCGGCTTCGCGGGAGTGGCGCTGGCCATCGCCGTTGTGGGCGTCGCCGGCGTGCTGGCCTTCTCTGTGAGCCGGCGCACGCGCGAGTTTGGCATCCGGCTGGCGATTGGCTCACAGCCGCGCCACCTGCTCACCGGCGTGATTCGTGAAGGCGTGGTGATGGCGGTGGCCGGTATTGCAGCCGGGGCCGTGGGCGGGTTCGCGCTGGTGCAACTTGCGGGAAGTTATTTTGCCGAGGTGCAAACCCCGGGCGCCGTGGCCGTACTGAGCTCCGCGGTGGTACTGCTCGCCGCTGCCGTCATCGCTTCGGTGTTGCCGGCGGCGCGCGCTGCGCGCGTGGACGTGATGCAGGCTCTGCGCACCGAGTAAGTGTAGAGGCGGGTCGCCGCAGCGACCCGGCATTTTCCGCAGCGGACGTAAAGGGTGGGTCCGCTGCGCTCCGAGGAGGATTCATGTCCCTAGAAACGCAGGCAGCTTCAATTTCGAATGTTGGAACGGTTTCCGTCTCGAAGAAAATGCTCTGGACCGGCCGCATCGTGAGCGGGCTGCCGGCATTGCTGCTGCTGTTCAGCGGCACGATGAAATTGGCCGGGCCGCCGGAGATGGCGCAGGAGTTCGCGCGGCTAGGCTATCGCGATGGGATTGGCTTCGGGATTGGGGTGCTCGAGATTCTGTGCACGGTGATCTATTTGATTCCGCGGACTTCGGTGCTGGGCGCGATCCTGCTGACCGGTTATCTGGGCGGGGCGCCGGCGACGCACGTGCGCATCGGCGATCCACTCAACGCATTCATCATGCCGGCAGTGGTCGGCGCAGTGCTGTGGGCGGGAGTTTACCTGCGCGATGCGCGGCTGCGCGCGCTGCTTCCGCTGCGAAAGTAGGAACGCAAGCAAAGGAGAAAATCTCATGCGATATGCGGATGGATATGTGATACCGGTGCCGAAGAAAAAGCTGCGCGCGTACATGCGCATGGCGGCGAAGGCGGGCAAAATCTGGCGGGAGCACGGCGCGCTGGATTACAAGGAATGCGCGGGGGAAGACCTGAAGAACAAGTGGGGCGTGGCATTCCCGCGCGCGGCGAGGGTGAAGGGCGGAGAGACGGTGGTATTTTCGTGGATCGTGTACAAGTCGCGGGCGCATCGCGACCGGGTCAACGCGAAGGTGATGAAGGATCCGCGGATCACCAGCATGATGGCGGATGGGGAGGCCATGCCGTTCGATGTGAAGCGGATGGTGTATGGCGGTTTTCAGGTAATGGTGGACGCCTAGGCTTCACGGCGAAACGGTTTTGGCAGCGAACGAATGTTGGTGTCAGAAGCCGGGGACGAGGCTGAACTCCCAGATCCAGCCCTTGCCCGGCCGCTGGTTGGGGTGGGCGTAGCTGAGCTGGCCGATGGCGAATCCGAAGATGTTGAAGCGAACGGTGGCGCCGTAGCTGGTGACGGGTTCTCTGGAGAACGTTTCACTGATTCCTCTCCAGGCGTAACCCGCGTCATAGAAGAAAGCTGTTTCGACGGGCGGGGCGCTACGGCTGGGAATCACACCTAAAGGGCCGAAAATCGGCAGGCGCAGCTCGAGGTTGCCGACGACGATGCGGCTGCCGACGAGTTGATCGAAGACGGGACAGGAGCCGTCGGTTACGCCGCCGCACTCGTTCACGGAGAACGAACCCGGACTGTAGCCCCTGACCAGTGACGGATAGCCGATAAACAAATCCTGAAGGCGATTATCTTCGGAATCGCCGCCGTAGCGGCCGAAGTGGAGCACACGCCCAGCAAGGGTCAGGGGGCGCACCAGCCAGAATAACTGCGGTAATCGGCGAGCAGCGTGGCGTAGTTCAAGCTGCCGCCGAGTCCGCCTACCTCGAAGCGATACCTTTGGCCGAAGACCGGGCTGGTGCCGCCGAAGATGGACGTGTCATAGACCAACGCGGCGGCGGATGTAGCCAGGTGAAGCGAGTCGGGAGTGGGAATATCTTGAGTTTGGTTGAGGAGCAACTGGCCGGTAACGGCGGAGAAGGCGACGGTCTGCTGCTGCGCTGCAAAATCGACGTTGCGGTAGCCGCTGGTAAATTCGATGCGCTGCGCGCGGTTGAAGGGATAGGCGACCACGCCGGATATTTCGCGGTTGATTTCCCAGAAGAGTTGAGACTGCTCGACGACGGCAGGCTCGCCGTTGACGTCGGCGAGAAAGCGGCCAAATCCGCCGGTGAGGAATGGAACTTGCCCGCCGGCGAATCCCCAGTTCCAGCGGTGTTTCTGGTTCTGATAGGCGGCGACGGCGGAAAAGTTTCTAAGAAAATTTTCGCCGGTGCTTACGGTTTGGAACGCGGTCATCAGGTGGTGATAGCCGA
>JBOGNS010000349.1:0-6273 GCA_050747305.1 Candidatus Acidiferrales bacterium
TCGGGCGAGCCGAGCCGCAGTTGCCACATCATGCGCCGTGCCGCTTCGGCGTCCGGATGCTCTGGGTAATCCAACTGGAATTTCTCCAGAATGTCAGCGGCCTGCTTGCGTTCCCCTTGCGCCGCGAGGATCTGGCTGAGCAGCAGCCGCGTCTCCGGCAGCTTTCCCGCCGCTATGTCCAGCGCCTGCTCGGCGTGATAGCGCGCCTTTTCCAAATTCTTCTGCCGGAAGAAGACGTGCGCCAGCAGCACGTGGTTTTCTCGCGACCGCGCATCCACCACCAGCGCCCGTTCCAGCGCGCCTACTGCGCCCGCAAGGTCTCCCTGGCCGAACAGCAGCCTGCCCAGCGCGCCCAGCGCCGGCGCGTGCTGCGGATAAATCACAATCGCCTTCTCGAATCGCTGCCGCGCCGTTGCCGCGTCGTTGCGGCGCATCGCCAGAATGCCGAGCAGGTAATGCACCTCGGGATGGTTCGGCGCCAGCTCTTCCGCGCGCTTGAGCCGCCTCTCCGCCTCCTTCAGGTCGTTCTTCTCCAGCGCGCTGGCCGCTTCCTGCACCTCCTTCAGCGCCTTGGGAGTCAGCACCGGCGGCCCCGCCGCCACCGCCGCCCCCGGTATCGTCTCCGGCCGCAGCAGCACGTACACTTGCGCCACGTTGGTCGGGCTGTAGAGAGTCGCCTCTTCCGTGGCGTTCTGGAATCCTGTCGCCATCACTTCAATCACATAATCACCAACCGGCAGGCCGCGGAACTCGGCGCTTGCCGCGTCCCGCGTGCTTTCTGTCATGATGAGCGAGCCCACCCGCTGCGAAATCCGCACGATGGCCTGTCGATCCAGCGGCGCTCCGGTGGCGTTGCGCACGTTCACGCGTATCGTGCCCAGCCCTACCTGCGGTGCCCCGGGCCGCTGCGGCGCGCTCTGTTGTGCGAATGCGGAAGGAACAGCGAGGGAAGAAATTGCAAGAAGCGGACAAGCCGCAATGAGGACCGCCGGTAGAGAGAAGGCTCTGCGCATCATGACCAGCACCACGCCCCAGCCCTGATTTCAGCCTACCTCACTTGTGCCGTGCTCACCAAGTACTTTTTCCACCGCTGCGCTACTGGGATTCCCGTAGACCGATGCCGCCGCTTCCTCACCGCGGATTGCCCCGCCAGGCGCGCAACTCGCGGATCATCTCCCGCGCCAGCGCTGCCTCCGGACCCTCCGGCTTTCTGCGCAGGAACGACTCGAACGACACCAGCCCGCGCGCGTAGTCCCCGCGCCGCTGATAAATCTGGCCAAGCACAAAATCGGCCAGCGCGCTGTGCTGATTGTTGCCTGCCGCCACCCTCGCCAGCACTGGTTCCGCTTCGTCCCTGCGCCCGGATTCTACCAGAGCCAGGCCCAGATGATACTCCACCTCCGGGTCGGACGATCGCTGGCCCGCGCGCCGCAATAAGGTTACCGCCTGCTGGTACTCGCCGCGGCCGAGGTGCGCGATGCCTAGCCCGGCCAGCGCGTGCGGCGATTCCGCATCGATCCCCAGCGCCTGCTCGAAAAGTGCCGCCGCTTCGTTGCGCCGTTCCTGATGCAGCCGCAGCCGCCCCAGCACAATCAGCGGACGCGTGTAACGCGCATCGATCGCCGCAGCCTCGCGCAACTTCTCCTCCGCCGCCTCGAACCGCGCATTCTTCAAGTCCTTCGCCGCTTTGTCGCACAGCTTGCGTGCCTTCGCGTCCGGCTCGTAAAGCGCAGCAGCCGAAACCGTGGTCTTTGCGCCGGGCCAGGCGCGCAGAGGCACTGTCATCCGGCCTTCGAACGCATGAAAGCGCACCGACGTGGTTTGAAAGATACCCTCTTCGCCCGCCACCGTCAGCACAACCGGAGTGTCCTCTTCCAGTGCGCGGGTCACCACCCAGCCTTCTGCGGTGGTGAACTGCGTTTCGTTGTAGCGACCATCATCCGTGTGCAACAACACGGTAAGCCGCCCGCCGGGCTTCGCCCCGCCCGGCAATAGAATCTGAATTGTCGTGGAAACGGGACGCGGCGAGGGTGTCAACTCGCGGGGCGCGATTTCGCGTTGCGCGGACACCGGCGCCGCGAAAGCCAGCATCAGCACTGCCCATCGAAGCGTATGGCGGCCCATGGCTGCCCCTCTTCCCCAGGGCAATCCAGGCCGCTACTTCCTAAGACGAACCCACGCGCAAAAGGTTCGGTCGAAGAGACCTGCGCCCGCCACAAGCTAAGGCCAGATAAGGCAGATTACGCACAGCGTCCCGGCTTCGTCCGCATCACCATCGGCACACGCCCACAAATGCGCCGCCTCGCCCGCTCGCTCGAAGTCTTGCTGTGAAGGGCCGCTCCGCGGACTGTCGTTTGTGAGTCAAAGGCGCCTCGACCGCACTCATGATATTCTTCCGCCCAACCCAATGCGGAAAAGCGATCTTCCTTTCGGCAGCGAGTTCTCACCCACACAGATAGATTTGCGAAACCTCCTGGAGTTGGCGAAAAAGTACGGCGGACACTGGAAGGAGTTTGAAAAAGCAGTTTGCCAGAAATATTTCTGGTCGCGCGCCGGAACGAGTGAATACAACAGGAAGAAGCTTGCGAATAACTGCAAGCTAGGCATGCAGGCTTACGGAATAATCGACGATGACGCCACACTGACAGAGCTCGGGGAACGGCTACACTCACTTCGCCAATCTGAGAATCAACTCTATGCGGCTCTCGCTCGCCACATTCTTCTCGAACTCCACGGAATGACTTTGATTCAGTGTATCCGCGATATGCAAGCCTCTGCTGAGCCAATCGATCTGATCAGACTACGGGAATGGCTTGAAGAACGGGGCGTCCATTTCCCTCGCGGTGGAAGACATTCTAGCTCGATGCGCCTGTGGTTAGAGAAAGCGGGAATTTTTCGCAGCGGATGGGCCTTAAATGAGGCGGTTTTGAGTAAAGTGCTTGGCATTGACGAGCAACAGTTTGAAGTTCTTACCGCTCTCTCGCCCGAGCAGCGAGCCTTCGTCAAAGCGCTCATGAATCTAGGCGGCCCGGGACCCTATCATTCGAACCAAGTGGAAAGGCTTGCGACGGCTACATACGGGCAGAAGTTCAACGAGAAGAATCTTCCAAAGAGTGTGCTGTATCCCTTGCAGCAAGCTGGGTACATCGACTTGCAGCGTGGTACGAAGCAGATCGGACGTGGCGCGAAACCGTTTCTTGTCACTCCGACACCCAAGCTTGTCAAAGAGCTCCTCGAACCACTCCTTTTACAGATCGAAAAGGTGACGGCCTCCGACCTTAGGCCATACCTGCGGAAGCCACTCGTTCAAATTGTGGCCGAGGTTGACTCCCCTGACAGGCATGTCCGTGGCCTAGCTCTCGAGGCCCTCGCCCTAAGGTTAATGCGCTTGATTGACTTGGACTACGTAGCTACCAGGCTGCGAGGCGTGGCGACCGACGGAGCTGAAGTCGATGTCATCTTTGAGTCCGAGCGATTGGTTTTTTCGCGCTGGCAAGTCCAATGCAAGAGTACTTCCAAGATCTCTGTCGATGACGTTGCTAAAGAGGTGGGACTGACTCACGTCTCCAAAAGCAACGTCGTTGTGGTTGTGAGTACGGGGCGAATTTCAGCAGACGCGAGGCGGTACGCTTCGATCGCAGAGCGGGCGCGGCCGGTTCAGATCGTTATGATCGATGGCACGTACCTTCGGCGAATGGCCCATCGTCCTGCATCAATCGTTGAGTTGTTTCATACGAAGAATCCACTTCTTCTTGCACGCCGTGCTGCATTTTCGCTTATCGCTCAAGTGAAACCACATGGCCGAGTTGCTTAGATCACCTTGGGTACAGTCTTTTGATCGACTCGTGAGCGACGCATCCCAGTCGTTGGTCCTCTGTGCGCCCTACGTCAGTCGCGGCCCATGCGAACGAATAGCAAGACGCATTAAGTCCGCCGATTCAAGTTTCTCGCTCGACATCATCACAGATCTCTCGCGCGACAATGTGCTCTCTTGCTTCACTGACGCCGCCGCGCTGGCTATGCTCGTTCGATCGGCGTCGTCGGCGTCAGTTCGATTCCTACCCAGCTTACATGCCAAGGTTTATATCGCAGACGAGCTGCGGGCGATAGTCACGTCTGCGAATTTGACGGATGGAGGACTGATTCGCAACTTTGAATATGGCGCGGTCTTCGACGACCCGAACGTTGTTCGAGCGATTAGGGACGACGTGCTGCAGTACGGATCGCTCGGCTCGCTGATTAGTCTTCCTCAGCTAGATGCCTTGGCACGCATTGCCGAGGAATTAAGAGAGGTTCGCAAGGCGGCAGAACGATCCATTCGTTCGACCCTTCGCCGAGAGTTTGAGCGCCGTTTGCGAGAGGTTGACGACCAGATTTTGCGCGCCCGCACAGCAGGAAAAACGGCCCATGCGATTTTCGCTGAAGCGATCCGGCACCTTCTGCGCCGAGGACCTCTGACGACCGTTCAGATTCATGAAGGCGTCCGCCGCATCCACCCTGACCTATGCGACGATTCAGTCGATCGGGTCATTGACGGTCGGCACTTTGGAAAGAAGTGGAAACACGAGGTTCGTACAGCACAGGTATTTCTAAGACGGCGGGCCGAGATCGAGTTAGAAGGCGATCGATGGAGACTGGTCCGCTGAATTACCAAACCTATGCTGGCTACTGCAAGAAAAGCTCACGCGCCTCCTGCTCGCTTTCCGTCTCCGATTCCGGAATACTTTGTGAGGATGTTGACTGACCCCGGCGATCTCGTTGTGGATCCTTTCGCAGGAAGCTGTGTCACAGGGGAAGTTTGTGAGAGGCTTGGACGCAGATGGATCTGCCTAGAGCTTGTCGAGCAATACCTGCAAGGCGCATTGGGGAGGTTTCAAAAGCCAAAGAAGTCGGTAGCGCCAAAGCAGGAAGATCTCTTCGGCGCGACGAACGTTCCCGAAGCCTATAAGGTGCACAGACCCGGCCTGCTCTGGAATGGGAACACAAAGGATCGGCTTGCAGCTGATGGCGGTAAAGTCAGACGAATCGGCAATAGCGCGTCCCGCCGCACAGCAGTCGAAAGAAAATAGCGCTTCGTTTCAAGGTTCCACCACTTCCTCGTACAGCGCCGCTGACGCCTGGTTCCACTCCCACGTATCCTCGAACGCCTTGAACTGTGCCGCCGCCTTCGTCCCGTCCTTCTCCGCAAACAGCACGTTGTAATCTTGGTTGCTCTTGAAGGGCGGGTCCAGATACACCAGGTCCACCGTCTCATCCTTGATGTACCGCCGTAGGACGTCCAGATTATCCCCGTAGTAAAGCTGGTTCATCCTTGCGCGCCATCATAACAAACTGGGTCTCCGCTTCAATTACCGCACGCCGCACACTGCCCCTAAACGTCACGCCTCTGGATTTCCGCGCGTGCCACCGCTACAGGCGTTCCTTTCCCGTTCTTCCTTCCCGCCCCCTGCGACCTCCGTGCCTCTGTGGCCTCTGCGTTAATCTTTTGACTTTGCTTGGCCTCCCTCTTCTTCGTTCCTGCTTTCGCCTTCCTCTGAAATCTCTCAGATCCGCCATTCGTGCCTCCGTCCTTTTTCTTGCCCTGCCGAGCGCTCAAATTTTCAGAAGATTCCCCTTGACAAGGTAAAATCTATTAGCTAATATACGGCGGTATGCATTTCATGCCAGAGTCGGGCCGGAGGCGCGCTGCCGGGAGGATTCCTGACACCGCCATGATGACTCCGCATAACCAAAAACCGGCGGATTTCCCAGCAAATCGCGCATGTCGCGCCCGTAAGTCCCAATTCACGACCGTCGTGCACTCTTCATCTGAGCTAAGTCCTTATTCACGACCGTCATGCATGTGCGACCCTGGGGGGGTGGGGGGGTACCCTGCTTGGTACAGACCGGGCGGATGCCTGACAGCTTAGACCGGACAGGCGGAAACCGGCCAGGGTTGTGACGGGTGGCGGTTTATTCGTAGGCGAGGGCTTCGACGGCGTCTTTGCGGGTGGCGAGCCAGGCGGGGTAGCTGGCGCCGAGCAGGCCGCCGACGATGGCGATGGCCGCGGCGCGCAGGATCCACTCGCCGGTAATCAAGACGGTGAGCGTGGGGAAGAAGCCGACCATCGCGCGGCGCGTAAGAAAGCTGAGGCCGATGCCCAGCAGCACACCGGCCACGCACACCAGCGTGCTTTCGCTCAAAATCGCGCGCGCAATGTAGGCCTTCGATGCCCCCAGCGATTTCAGCACGCCGATTTCGCGCGTGCGCTCGATGATCGTGGTGTACATGGA
>JBOGNS010000350.1:0-7682 GCA_050747305.1 Candidatus Acidiferrales bacterium
TAGTCATTTGGCCGCCCGAAGAGCGTCCGAAAGTAGCATTGGGGTTTGTCACCGTGACGCGGAACTCGCTCACCGCATCCACGCCCACGGGCGCTTGGGTGAAATCGACGCCCTGCCCGCCGGTCAGGTTATCGCTGACGTCGATGCCGTCGAGGATCAACGTGTTCTGATCGCTGCGTGCGCCGGAAACGGTGCCACCGGTGGCAAATCCGCCCGGCGTGGTCGCTGGCTGCAAGCTAAGCAGCTCTGTGGCGTTGCGCTGCAGCGTGGGCAGATTTCGAATCATCCTCTCGCCGATCACGTTGCCCACTTGGGCGTCGGTGGTCTGTATTTCCGTGCCCACGCCCGCCGTCACCTCCACCGTGCTGGCGGTATCACCGATCTCCAGCGCGATATCCGCCGTGAAGCTTTTGTTGACCTCCACGTTGACTCCGCTCAACGAAGCGGTGCGAAAGCCTTGCGAGCTGACGCGCAGCGTATAGAGTCCCGGCAGCACATTGACGAACGTGTAGTTGCCTTCGGCATTGCTCTGCTGCGTGAGCACGCGGTTCGTGGCCGTGTCGGTCAGCGTGACTTCCGCGCCGACCACGACGGCGCCCGACGGGTCGGTGACTTTGCCCAGCACTGCGCCACTGGTCGCCGTCTGCGCCGTCGCAGGGTGGTTCGCGCCTAACAGCAGCGTGAGGGCGAGTGCCGCTACCCAGAACATCTTTGTGCGTCGCATCATGCTGGCTTCAGCGAATTGCCCGAGGCCAGTCGCGCCCGCCACAGGTTGCGGATGATGCTTCTCACTTAGGTTCGTTATCATGACTATCCTCCAAACTGACTCACAGAACTTTCCTCGCCATCGAGGGGAAACCACCGCGTCCCGCTCACCAACTCTTCCTGCTTCTGCTTGAGCAGCGCCAGCGTGCGCTGCGGACGGATATGCGCGTAGGCCACCATCAGCGCGTTAATCGCCGCCACAGGCGCCACGTAGGAGCCGTTGAATGTGGGATTGGCAATCGGTGCGATCCAGAAGGAGTCGCAGTGGCGCGCAATCGGCGTTCTCTCGCTATCGGTGATGCCGAAGGTAGGGACCCCGCGTGCCCGCGCCGCGATCGCCGCATTCACCGTCTCCCGCAGGCAGCGGCCGAAACTGATGGCGATCAGCAGATCCTTCGGTCCCAGCAGCTTGATTTTCTGTTGCACGTTGCCGGTGGAGCCGGTGGGCGCTTCCGCGTCGGAGCCCAGCGTCACCAGAATGTAGGCCAGTAAATAGGAAAGCGTGGCGGCCAGGTCGATCCCCACCACCAGCGTGCGTCGCGCCCGCGCCAATTGCCGCGCCAGCGCCACCACTTGATTGGCATCCAGCCGCGACCGCAGCGCGCTCAAATTGCGCGCGTCCATTTCCAGGCTGTGCTCGACGTGGTCGGCGATGCGCCGGTGCTCGCGCGCGGCCGCCTTCATCACCGTGTACGGCGTGATATTCAGGATGAAATGCGAGCGCAGGTCGGAGACGAAGTCTCCATACTTTTCATATCCCAGCGCTTGAATGGCGCGTACGATGGTGGCCGCATCCACCCGGTAACGCTCCGCCAGCTTGCGCGAGGTCAGGAAATGCGTATCTTCGGCATGCGCGAGTATGGCGCGGAGCAGACGGCGGCGCCCGGTGCTGAGCCGTGATTCCGCGCGCTTCAGGCGCTCTTCCAGCGGCGTGCGCCACGCCTTGCGCTCCGCCGGTTTCGACCCGTCGCGCGGGTGGACGTGCGCCAGCTTCCTTCCGTTGGTTTCCACTCTCATACTTCGCGCTCACCCCAATGCGGCGAAGCACCCCAGGAATGCTGGCTACTTACAACGAATGATGCGTCAAGTCAAGTAAAAACATCATCTGTTGCAAGCCCAACGCAGAACGCAGAACAAGACCCCCTGCAGGATTGTGCTCGAGCGAGTTGTAATTATGGCGGGTGGAAGGAGGCCGGCGTGGCTGGTGTGACTCAAAGCCTCGGTGACGTTCTTGGATTCTGCGGGAACGAACGTTTGGTACGCGCCCTCGGTGATCGCCCAGAGGCAGGCACCGAAGTCCTGCCCCTTCGGGACAATGAAAAGTCCTTCCTGCGTTCCGACGAGTTCTGAGTTCTGCGTTCTGCGTTCTGCGTTCTGCGTTTACTTCCGGATGGTGCGGGCGAAGAAGGCGTCGCCGTCGTCACGCAGGTCGCGCCCGTAGCTGAGCACCACCTGGAACGCGCCGCCCACGCCGATTTTCATTTGCACGCCCGCGTCGAACAGCCAGCCGCGCGAGCCGAAATGTGCGGACGGATCGAACGCATGACCCGCATCGAAAAACGGGCCAACCTTCACCGCAATCAACCCGCTGTACAGCACTTTATCCACTTCGAAGTTGAAGAGCGCAATCTGCCGGCCCAGCGGCGCGCTGCCTTTGCGGCCCTTGCGCGTGCCCGCATGGCCGCGCAACAACAAATCGTTGTCGCGTTCCACGCCCAGCACGAAGAGCTCATCCAGCGTCACGCCGCCGAAGGTGCGGTCAAAGCGGAAGCTTGCCTGCGTTTCGTAATCGTCACCGCGCGCCTGCGGCAGCCAGTGCGCCGAGAGCGATGCGCCCACACGCGAAAACGCGCCCAACGGCTGGGTGAAATAGCGGCCTGCCCCTGCCGTGCCGCTTGCATCCACGCGAAACCGCCGCTGCGGCGCGCTCCACAGCAGTATGCCGGTGTTCGCCTCGTAGCGCAGCGAAAAGCCTTCTGTGAAAAACTCCGCCGCGCCGGCGGGGATGTCCTGCGGGCGCCGGAAATTTCGGTAAGCGGTGACCACTCCGCTGCGCCAATTCCACCGCCCGCTCTCCACCGCGCCGAGGGAAAGTTCGAGCTCCAGCTTCTGTAGGTTTACAGCAGGCAATGCGCCGCCGGCCAGCGTGCCGCGCAAGTCCCAATTCTCGTTTCGCCCGTCCAGCGCGGCCAGCCAGCGCCATTTCGGATCGCCGCCCAGCGGCGCGCTGAGGGAAGTGAACGCGCGGCGTTTCTGTTCATCCCATCGCAGCAGCGAAAGCCAATTCATGGCCGCGCCGCGCGCGTTGTAGTACTCCAGGTGAACCGTTTCGTAGGGCGCGCCGCGGAAAAGCGAAAGCAGCGCATCGAGTTTACTCGCGCCCCAGCCATTGCGCTCCACGCCGCGAAATTCCAGCGTGAATCGCTCCTCCGGTTGCGGCTGAAGCTCGAAGCGGTAGCGCGGGAACACACCGAGCTGCTCGATGCGCGCCTGCGCCAGGCGAAAATCCTGCAAAATCAGCAGGCCGAACACAGGAATATCCAGTGCCTGGCCCATCAGACCCGCCTGGGTGCGCAGCCGCGGTTCCACCGTCAGGCCGTCTAACGCCGGCTTGCCCGCGCGATTCCACAATTGCAGCGCCGCCTCGAGATTGCCTTCCAGCAGATAAATTGTCGCGAGAAAATTGAGCGTGTAAGCGTCGGCAGGTTCCAGGCGCAGCGCGCCGCGCAGGTGTGATTTGGCGGCAGCATAATCGCCGAGGCAAAAGGCAACGCCGGCTCGCTCCCGCGGGAAGCGCACATCGCGCGGGCTTTTCTCGGCGCCGGCGCGCAGGGCGACATCCGCTTCCTCCCAGCGTTCGAGCCGCGCCAGCGCCAGGCCGCGATAAAAATCCAAATCGGCGCTGCTCGAAGAGCTCGCCTCGGTCAAGCGCACCACTTCTTCCCAGCGCTTCTCGCCGTAGAGCCGCCGCGCTTCCGCCGCCAACTCATCTGCGCTCTGCGCGGCAACCGGCGGGCACACCACCACCGCCACGAAAAGAATGAGTGGGAAGAAAACGCGCTTCACGGATTTGCAGGCGGCAGCGCCAGCAGCGTCCAATTCTGCGTGCCGCGCCACTGCTGCTCGAAGCGCGCGCGCGCCAGCCGTTCCAGCTTGCGCCCGGCAGGATCGTTCACCAGCACCGCGCCATCGCCACCTTCGATTCCGACCACCACCAGATAATGCAACGGGTCGCCGCGCTTCGGCTGAAGCGCTGCAATCAGCGGCCGCCCCTTGGCCAGGTGCTGACGCAGGTCCTGCCACTCGCCCCCGAAAGCAATCGCGCGATAGCCAGCCTGCTCGGCGTAGCGCGCCAACTCCGCGGCGACGATGCCCTTCGCCTCGCGCGAGTGCAGCGCGCGATAAATCGCGTCCGCATCGGCGGAGGCGGGCGGCGTGCGGCCGTCTTTCTCGCTCCAGTAGCGCATCACCATGGCGAGGGCGGCCGCGCCGCAGCCTTCTTTCTTTTGCTGGATGAACGGTACATCGAGCCAGAGCCCGCCGGCGCTGTCTTCCGCCTTGCCGGGCGTCGCAGCGGCGCGCGGCATGGACACAGCGCACACCATCGCGGCTGCGGCCAGACATGCGGCCAGCCTCGTGCATCCCCGGCGGCTCATGGCTTCCTCGCTAGGCGACGACAATCACGATGATGACCACTGCGGTCACCAGCGCGATGATGATGTAAGTAATCTCTTGGTTGGTGAGTGCTCCTGCCGCGAAATCGCTTTGAATCTTATCCGTGCGGCTGGCCAGGCGCTGCAGCTCGGAATCGTCGAGCATGCTCACCGCGTCGCGCACCTGTTCATATTTGATGTGCGCCTTGTCCAGCGCTTGCTGCGCCGGCTCTTGCGAAAAGAACTTCTCGACCTTGGCGAGGTTGTCCTTTCGCGCTTGCGCCGAGCGCATCGCCTGCTGGTGCAGATCCGCGGGCGTAACCACGTGATCCTGATCGCGCTCCTGCGCCGGCGCGGGCGCCGGCGCGAGCAACGTGGCCCCAAAAACCAGGATCGCGAGAGCGCGCATTGGGTGCCGTAGGGTTGAGAACATGAATCCTCCTCCGAATTTGGACCGGTCGCTCAATTATCGGTTACGCCGCCAGCGAAGACAAGGCCAACCGCACCCCAGTGTGACGAGTTTTGCATCGCTGTGCGTCCAAGAAGAGCGGTGAGCCCGCTATGCGCGTATGCTTCCCCGGTGCGGGTACGGACGGTATCGCGCGCCGGAATGTTCCATGCGCCTGTCCGGCCCGCTGGAAGTTATCGCCGGCAACCTGTAGCGGCGACCTTTGGGTCGCCATTCTCGATTAAATTAGGTAGGTCGCCATTCTCGATTACAGCGCCAAGCCGTGGCCCGCCCTCGCGCAGTTGTGGCGACCTAAAGGTCGCCGCTACAGGCTACTCAGGATTGGCGGCGCTCTGTGTTTGCGCCTGAAGCTTCTCCAGATTGCGCTTATCGCGCAGGCAGCGGCCCAGCCGCGTGGTGGTCTCTCCCAGTTTTGATTCGCTCGTCTCGCCCGCGCTGCGAACCTGCTCGAGCTGGCCTTCGACTTCGCTCCGCTCCGTGGCGCAGTCCGCGACCTCGGCGGTTTTTTCATCCAGAGCCGCCTGATACTGCGGCTGTAGCGAGAAGAACCACACTCCGATCCACAGCAATGAAGCGGTAAGAAAGCCGAGAGAAAACAGCATGACCAGCTCGGTGGCCCAGATCGGCTTCGGGTCGGTGTAGTGCATGGCCCCTCCTAACACGGGACCGGGGAAGCTTATTCTACGCCAACGCGGCCTTCCCCGGTCGAATCTACCAAGAAAGAAACGGCCGTTCCTATCCTCGGGTGGGGGCAAGCGCCCCGCGGCAGCCATCCGCTTTCTGGTGCGAGAGCGGAGAAATTCACAAACGAAGGACGAAAGAGAAATCTTTAGGAGAACATGCCGAAGCGGCGCGCGGCGGCTTCGCGCAGGCGCACCCATGGCGTGGGGAACCATGCCGGACGCATCTTCCACTCTTCCATCCACGCGTAGGCCACCGGCACCACCAGCAGCGTCAGCAGCAAGCACAACGACTGCCCACCGATAATCGTCACAGCAATCGAGGCCCGCTGCTCGGAGCCCGCGCCGATGCCGATGGCCACCGGAATCAGCCCGGCAATAATCGAAAACGTGGTCATCAGAATCGGCCGCAGCCGCACGCGATTCGCTTCCAGGATCGCTTCGTGCAGCGGCACGCCTTGCCCGCGCAGATGGTTGGTGTAGTCCACCTGCAGAATGCCGTTCTTTTTCACGATGCCCAGCAGCAGAAAGACGCCCAGCGAACTCCACAGGCTCAGCGAGCGGCCCGTAAGCGCCAGCGACAGCAGCGCAAACGGGATGCTCAGCGGCAGCGTCAGCAGAATCACGAACGGGTTCGAGAAGCTTTCGAACTGCGCGGCCAGCACCATGTACATGAAAATCGAGGCCAGCAGCATGGCCAGCAGCATGTTCCACGTGGTTTCTTCCAACTGCCGCACCTGGCCGGAGAAGCTGAAGCCATACCCCGGAGGCAGGTTCATTTCGTTCAGCGTGGCGCGGGTGAACGAGGCGGCCTGATCCAGCGGCGTGCCCGGAGTAAGGTTGCCGCCCACGCTGACTTGGAACTCGCGATTGTAGCGCTGCAAAAACGCCGGCCCAGCGCCGCGCTGGATGCTGGCCACATTTTCCAGCCGCACCTGCCCCACGCGCGCCGAAGGCACCATCAATTGCGCCAGCACATCGGGATTGTCACGCTGGCGCGGCAGCAGCATCATCGTCACCGGGTACTGCTCCGAGCCTTCCTTAAACAGCGAAATCTCGTCCTCGCCCGAATACATCAGCCGCACCGTGGTGGCCACGTCGCCCATGCGCACGCCGAGATCGGCGGCGCGCTGGCGGTCCACTTTCACCTGCAGTTCGGGGCTGCTCAGGTTCAGCGTGGGATTTACGTCCACCAAGCCGGGAAACTGCTTCATGCGGTCGGCGGCTTCCTTCGAGATGTCGAGCAGCTTGTAAAGGTCTGGCCCGCGGATCACCGCGCGAATCGGGAACCACGATTCCCCGCCCAGTGTGGAAGGCAGCCGCACGTTGTAGGTGATGTTGCGTTCTTCCGCGAAAATATTGCGGATATCGCCGGCGATCTCTTCGTGGCTCTTGTCCCGCTCCGAGCGGTCCACCAGCCGGACGTAAAACCGCACGCGGCTGGGATTGCTCTGCGCCGAAGGGTTCACAAACTCCACGCCCGGCAGCGCTTCGATCTTCGGCGTGACGCGGCGAGCCATCTCGATCGCTTTATCCAGCGACGTGCCCTCCGGAGTCGTGATCTGCGCGTTCAACTCCGCCTGATCGTCGGCCGGTATCCAGTCGCGACCCACCACCGGATAGAGCGCAAACGTGGAAGCAAACGCGATCACCCACATCGCCAGTATCACTCTGCGATGGCTCAGCGACCACTTCAGCCAGCGCATGTAATGCTCTTCAATCCAGTGGAAGAAGCCCGATTCGCGCGAGCCGTGATGGTTGCCCGCGGCGCGCACCTTCAGAAACCGCGAACTCAGCATCGGCGTGAGCGTGAAGCTCACCAGCAGCGACACCAGGATGGCCATGGCCATCGTCCACCCGAAGGCATTCACGTAGCGCTTGGCGTAGCCGGTCATGAACGCGATGGGCAGGAAAATAATCACCAGCGAGAGCGTAGTGGCCATCACCGCCGGGCCGATTTCTCTTGTCGCTTCGATCGCCGCGCGCTTCCGCTCCATGCCCTTTTCTTCCATGTAGCGGAAAATGTTTTCGAGCACGATGATGGCGTCGTCGATCACGATGCCCACTGCGAGGGTCAGCGCCAGCAGCGTCATGTTGTTCAGCGTGAAGTCCATG